>JAAAOH010000347.1 GCA_009908925.1 Spirochaetota bacterium
GATCGTGCGAGCCCCGGACCGCCGGCTCCACCCGCCCGCGAGGACGCGAGGGACACGGAGGGCCGCGCCGGCCGGCGCGGGTCCGAAGGACCGAAGCGAAGCGGAGCCCGCAGTGGCCCGACCCCGCCCACACCGCGAAACGCAGAACCGCCGCACATAGCTACTACGTCACCCACGCCGCGGTCACACGGGTCCCCCGCCCCCTGCCTCGGGGCACGCCCGCCTTGGCCTCCCCGTTCGGCCACCTGCGGTGGCGCTCACGAGGTCGGCAGGCGGCCGCGCCCCGGGCGCGGGGCGGCCGACACAGGTCTCGGCGGCGTGGGTGACGCCGACAGCCGGTGCGGGGTCGCGTGCTCGGTGAAGCCCGATGGTTACAGGTAGCGCGGCGGTTCGTTCCTCCACTGTACGCTGGTGCGCTGCCACGCCGCCGGCGCGCCACGTCCTGGTGCGGGCGGCCCCGGGCCCGGGGCACGCCCGTTGAGCGACCTCGAGCTTGCTCGGGGAGCTCCAGACGGGTGTGTCCCGTGGCAGGGGCCGCAGATGATTGCCGGGCGCGCGGGCGGCGGGGACTCCCGCCGGCGGGGGCGCGCCCGAACCCGACTGTTTTGCTGCTATAATTCGTTCCCATGAAGAAAAATATTGACTCCGGCGCAGGGAATGCTAAATTCTCCTCAGCCACATCTCGGGGCATACAACACGAGAGGGCGGTGAGGAGGCAATTGTATGGCTAAACAGCTTATGTTCAGGGAGCAGGTTCGCGAACGCCTGCTCGAGGGCGTGGAGACGATGGCCCGCGCCGTTCGCGTGACGCTCGGGCCGCGTGGTCGCTACGTGGTGCTGGGGAAGAAATGGGGTGCGCCGACGATCACCAACGATGGCGTGACGATTGCGAGGGAGATCGAGCTTTCCGGTTCGTATGAGAACATGGGCGCGAAGCTCCTGAAAGAGGTGGCGACGAAGACGAACGATGTCGCCGGTGACGGAACGACGACGGCGACGGTGCTTGCCTACCGGATGATTAAAGAGGGCGTGAAGAGCGTGGCCGCGGGCATGAACCCGATGGAGCTCAAGCGCGGGATGGATCGGGCGGTGGATCTCGCGGTGGCGGAGATCAGGAAGCACGCGACCGAGATCAAGGGCAAGGAAGAGATCGCCCAGGTGGCGGCGCTTTCGGCCAACGCGGATGAGACGATCGGATCGCTCATTGCCGATGCCATGGACCGGGTGGGCAAGGACGGGGTGATCACGGTCGAGGAGTCGAAGAGCCTGGAGACGGAGCTGGATTTCGTCGAGGGGATGCAGTTCGACCGCGGCTACGTATCGCCCTATTTCGCGACGAACCGCGAGCGCATGACTGCCGAGCTCGAAGACGCCTATATCCTTGTCCACGACAAGAAGATTTCGAGCATGAAGGATATTCTGCCGGTGCTCGAGAAGGTGGCGCAGAGCGGCAAGCCGATCCTGATCATCGCGGAGGATGTTGAGGGTGAGGCGCTCGCAACGCTGGTGCTCAATAACCTTCGGGGATCGCTGAAGGCATGCGCGGTAAAGGCACCCGGCTTCGGCGACCGGCGAAAGGCCATGCTTGCCGATATCGCGTCGCTGACCGGCGCGCAGGTGATCTCCGCCGAGCTCGGCCACAAGCTGGAGAGCACCGAGCTCGGAGACCTCGGCTCGGCAAAGCGCGTGAAGGTGACCAAGGACGACACGACGGTCGTCGAGGGCGCGGGAAAGCGGGCCGACATCGACGCGCGGATCTCGCAGATCAAGGCGCAGATCGAGGATACGACCTCCGACTACGACCGGGAGAAGCTGCAGGAGCGGCTTGCGAAGCTCGCAGGTGGCGTTGCGGTGATAAACATCGGCGCGGCCACCGAGGTCGAGATGAAGGAGAAGAAGCATCGCGTGGAGGATGCACTCTCGGCGACCCGGGCGGCCATCGAGGAGGGCATCGTGCCCGGCGGCGGGATGACGCTGATCCGGGCGGTTCCGGTGCTGGCAGGCCATGATCGCGCCGCCTTTACCCACGACGAGAACGTCGGCTTTACGATCATCGAGCGCGCCCTCGAGGAGCCGCTTCGAAATCTCGTGGGCAACGCCGGCCTGGATGCGGCGGTGGTCGCCGAGCGGGCGAAGCACGAGAAGGGGAACACCGGCTTCGACGTTTCCACCCTCGAGTGGACCGATCTGGTCAAGCGCGGCATTCTCGACCCGGCCAAGGTGACGCGGTCCGCCCTGCAGAATGCGAGCTCGATTGCGGGGCTGCTTCTGACTACCGAGTGTGCCATTACCGACCTTCCGGAGAAGAAGCAGGGCGGCGGTGGCGGAGGTGAAGATTACGACTTCGACTATTGAGGGCCGTCGGTGACCGGAGCCGGCGCGCCCGGTTCAGGCCTCGCCGTCAGGCTTGAGAACGACGCCGCGGGAGGAGCGGCCGTCGATTTTGGCGGAAAGCGGCTTGTCGAGGCGGACGTGACGGACGAAGTGCGTCTCCTCCTCGACCGGCAGTTGCCGTATCCAGTCCCAGAAGATGTACTCCTCGCTTCGGCCGCCGCGGATATGGAAGTAACCGAGCCGAAGCGATATCAGGTTATGGAAGAAGTGGCTGCCCTGTGAGGGGTCGACGCGGAAGTCACCGAGGTCGGACTCGACGATAACCTGCGCTGCGGAGATCTGACCCCAGTCTACCGGAATGCCGAGCCAGCGATCCGATGTTCCCCATCTACCGAAGCCGATGAGGATGCACCGGCGCCCCTCTGCGGCGAGCTTCCTGTTGATCTGCCCTACCTCACGGGCGACTTCAACGCTGCGGCCGACGTCGAATCGGTCCGGATCGACGTAGACGAGGTCGTAGATTCCCTCGAAGAGACCGTTCCCCATTGCCTGATTCGATGCGACGAGGATGTGGTCGGCGTCAACGCCGGCAGTGGATACCTCCACGGTTTCGCGCCCTACGACCATGGGACGGATCTGAAGGAAGTAGAACTGGGCGGTGCTGTCCTCTCGGGTCCCCCGAACGTTGAGCGCAAACTCGATCTCCACGTCCGTCCCGAAGCTTGCTTTCCCCAGCTCCATGATATCACCGAGGATTTCCGGCAGCGGTACGATGCGGTTCTTGAGGATGTTCGCAAATGTGACCACACGCGGACCATCCACGGCCAGCGTGTTGCGGATTCGCCCGTCGTGGCGTGAGAAGGTGCTGGCCACGTAGAACAGTGTGCCGTCCTCCTCGGCCTGCTGGAGATCGAGCCGCCGGAGGCTGAAACCCTCATCCGGCTCCACCGCTACCTCGGAGTCCGAGAGGTCGAGGGCATAAAAGTGGCTCTGCGACATCTTCAGGAACTCCCCGGTGGACGAGTAGGGGGGCGGGCGCTTGGGGAAGCGCGGGCTGAAGCGGTAGATGTTCTCTCCGTCAACAATTGTCTTCCCGAGTCCGAGTGCCACGTGGGCAAGTCCGTCGGACGGCTTGATCGGCTCGGTGGGATAGAAATTGTGTGACTGACCGACCCCTGATACCACCGGATAAAAAATGTCGCCGTGCTGCTCGCCTGCGAGCTCCTGCACGATGACGGCCATCTTCTCTTCCTCGATTCGGTAGTAGGTGTTTCTCACGTACTCTTTCGGCGCCTGGTAGAAGACCGACGCGTACACCAGTTTCACCGCATCGGCGAGCTGCCGCAGGCGTACCTCCGTGTCGGGATGGTTGTTCGGCAGCATATAGGTCGCGTAGAGACCGGCGAAGGGAAGGTTCTGCGAGTCCTCGAGCACGCTCGAGGAGCGCACGGCGAGCGGCATGTCGACGCGCTCGACGATCTTGCGGAGGTGGAGCTCTATGTCTTCGGGCAGTGCGGCGGCCGCGAACGCGCTTCCGATCTCGGCGTCCTCCTGCGATTCGATGGCAAAGCGCTGCAGCTCGTTGAGGGTAAGAAACTCCTCGTATGCGTCGGTGCAGACCACGAAGGTCATGGGGGTGCGGATGCTGATCCCCTCATAGCGCTCGGGAATGCCGGAGCGGCTCAGCAGGGCATTCACGAAGGCGATGCCCCGTGCCTTACCGCCGAGAGAGCCACTGCCGATGCGGATGAAAGCGTTGTCGGCGCCCTCGGTGTAGGAGCTGAGATCGGTGATGTTGCCCGCGCGGTTTCGGTCGAGCAGATCGCCGACTGCGTCCGCGAGATATTCCCGCATCGCCTCCATGTCGGAGAAGTCCGATACCTTTTTGGGCCGAAGCTCATCGGCGAGATCGAACTCTGTCCGCGCACGGAGCCAGATCGAAATGTGGTTGCGGTGGGCGTGATACTCCACGCTCTCGAGCGGCACCTCTCTGAGGAGTCGCTCGAACTCCTGCAGGTTGTGGGCGCGGGCTATTTCGGTACCGTCCGGTCTCCGGAAGACGAAGTCACCGAAGCCGAGGTTCATCATGATGAAATCCCGCAGGTCCTGCATCAGGTTCGGCGAGTTCTTATCGAGAAAGTGGGCGTTCTGACTCAGCACGCTGTCACGGTCGGTAAGGTGATCGGACTGCAGCAGTACCGGCAGGTCGGGCACCTCCGTCTTGGTCACGCCGAGCAGCCGGTAGCCGGCTTCCCCGTCCATCTGTCCCTGCCGCGGAAACGCGATATCGGAGATGATGCCGAGGACGTTCTGCCGGTACGCCTCGAAGATCTCCATCGCTTCCTCGTAGGTTTCGGCAAGCAGGATCTTCGGGCGGGCACGCATGCGCAGCAGCCGCTGATAGTCGTTGATGCTCTCCGAGATCAGGGTCTGGGTCTGCGTCATGACCTCGGTGTACATCATCGGAAGAAACATGGAGTAGAACTTGGGGTTGTCCTCCACGAGGAGAATAACCTGCACGCCGCCGGCCACGTCGGAGGCAACGTTGCCGTAGTCCTCCACGTACTTGATGATGGCCAGGAGAATCTTGCTGTCGCCGAGCCAGTAGAAGATCTTGTCGATGGAACGCGCGCGGCGGAAGCGCGTGAGAAGGTCGGGGCTGAGCACTTCCGTAGTGAGAAGAATTACCGGTTTTTCAGGATCCATCTCCTTCACGCGGCGGCCGAACTCCTCTGGGTCCATGTCGGAGAGCCGCGCCATGGTGAGTACGACGTCGAACGTGCGGGTCTGCATCTCCTGCAGCGCCTCCTCGGCGCTGGAGACACGGGTGATGCGGGGTACGAAGCGCAGATTCAGGTCGATGTACTGGTTGAAGATGACCTCGGAGAGCCCGCGGTCCTCCTCGAGTACGAAGGCGTCGTAGAGGCTGGAGACGAGCAGAATCTCACGCACGCGGTAGCGCATGAGATTGTGAAAGCCGCTGAAGCTGCGCTGGTAATCGGTATAGAGCGTCATACGCGGGTGCAAGTGTAGTGTCTCGTACCCGCGGCGGCAAGCGTGGCCGCGGCGGCAAGCGTGGCCGCGGGCGGGGCTCCCGGGCCGCCGCTCCGGGCCACTGGCCGCCGGGAGCCGCCGCCCCCGCCCGCGGGTTACTTCGCGATGCGGATCCGGGCGTCCACGACCGTGACCTCCTCCGGTGTGCCCATGAGGGGGTTCAGGTCCATTTCGGCTATCTCGGGCGCCGCGGTGGTGAGCGCCGAGAGGCGGACGAGCACCTCTGCGTACGCTGCAATGTCTATGCCTGCGCCGCCGCGTGTGCCCTCGAGGAGCGGATACCCCTTGAGGCCGGCGATCATGCGCTCCGCCTCGGCTCTGTCGAAAGGCGCGAGTGCGTGTGCGCTGTCCTTGAAAACCTCCACGAACACCCCGCCGAGGCCGCAGAAGACGAGGTGTCCGTAGCCGGACTCGGCAATGGCTCCGGCAAAGAGCTCGATACCGGACTTCATCGGCTGAAGCAGCACGCCGCTTGCGTCCGCAATGGCGAGCATGCGCGCGGTCTCCGCCCGGACGGTTTTCTCGTCGGACACGCCGACGGTCACCCCGCCAACATCCGACTTGTGCACCGGCCCGACCACCTTCATCACGAGGGGAAACCCGAGCTCGCGCGCGGCGGCGACGGCGCCGTCGGCCGCGGCGGCGACACGCTCGGCGACCCGCGGGACGCCGGCGGCGTCGAGGAGCTCCTGCACCTTCTCCGGCGCGAGGTAGCCGTCGCCGGCGCCGTCCACGACGGCACGAATGCGGTCGGTGTCGATCGACGGCAGCACCGGTTTCGGATTCGCCGGCTCGGGGGTCGCCGCCACGCGACCGAGCGCCCGTGCGAAGCTTACCTCATCGAAGAAGGCGATGCGCTTTCTGGCGAGAAAGTGATCGATCTCCGAGGCTGCGTTAATCACCGAGGGCAGCACGGGATAGATGGGCTTGGCGCTCTCGCGCATCTTTTTGTCGAGCACGTCGTAGACCTCGGTAACATCGAAGAGGCCGGGGCTGCCGAATATGACGACCATCGCATCGATATGACTGAAGTCCCGCTCGCAGGCATCGATTATCGATCCGAGTTGTTCGGCGGTGCCGGTGGCGAGGAAATCGATCGGATTCCCCACCGCTGATCCCGCGTAGAGTTGTGCCTTAAGGGCTTCCGCTTCGGGTCCCTCGATCGGCGGGACGCCCATGCCGGCCTCGCTCAGGGCGTCCGTGAGCATCACAGCGGGGCCTCCTGCGTGCGTGATCACGGCGATGTTTCTTCCCGCGAGCGGCGGGTGCATGAAGATGGATGCTACGGTGGCGAGCTCCTCGCGCCCGTAGCAGCGCACGATGCCCGCTTTGCGCAGCAGCGCATCGACGGCGGCGTCGGAGCCGGCGAGGGCGCCGGTGTGCGAGGAGGCGGCGCGGCTGCCGGCCTCCGAGGTGCCGGCCTTTATCGCGGCGATGCGGCAGCCCTTCCGGATGAGCGAGGCGGCGTGCTCGAGCAGCATATCCGGCTTCTCGACGCTCTCGATGTAGAGCAGCTTCACCTTCGAGCTCGTCTTCGGGTCGAAGGTCTCGTCGAGGTGGGCGAGTACTTCCTCCACGCCGACCTGGGCACTGTTCCCGACCGAGTACACGCTGGAAAACGTCAGCCCCTTGGGTATGCTGGTCTCCATAATGAACACGGCGGTCGCACCCGATCCGGAGATGAAATCGCACCCGGCGGGATCGAGCCCGGGGATGGGCGTAGTGAACACGCCGTTGTAATGGCGATTGAGAAGGCCGACACAGTTCGGCCCGATAAGCGAGCCCCCGACCGCTTCCACCGCGGCAACCATCCGGCGCTCGAGCTCCGCGCCTGCCTCGCTCTCCTCACTGAAACCGGCGGAGAGCACAATGAAGCCGCGGGTCCCTTTCTCTTCGGCAAGGGTTTCCACTGTCGGGGGACAGTGCTCGGCGGCAATGGCGAGGATGGCCAGGTCAACCTGCGGCAGCTCCGAGACGCTCGGATAGGCTGCCACACCCTGCACCTCGCGCTCCTTCGGATTGACGACGTAGAGGTCACCGTCGAACTCTCCGTCGAGAATGTTTTTCAGCACCTTACCGCCGGGCTTGTGGACGTTATTTGATCCGCCGATGACGGCGATGCTGCGTGGTTGGAGAAGTTGCTGTGCGAGCATGCCTTATTGTGGCACGAACTTCGTCTCAGGAAAAGGAAAATATCAAAAAACAGGCGGTACAGATTTTGATTTCTTGTATTCCCGCACCGGATAATGTAGGATTAACGCAATTGATCAATCCACAGACGACGGTGACGAACAATGAAGTTTGACAAGACGAATCTGGCCATCATTCGGCACCTGCGCGACGGACGGAAGTCTTTCAATACGATCGCCCAGGATCTGCAGATCACCGAGAACACGGTACGCTCGAGGGTTTCGAAGATGACCAGGGAGGGAATTCTCGAAATCGTCGGCCTCGTGAACCCGGAGCAGCTTCCCGGCCACCGTACCGTGGTGATCGGGGTAAAACTGACCACGCCGAAACTCTTTCAGAAGGGCGAGGAGTTCAGCGGTTTGCACGGGGTCACGAAAGTCCTTCTGGTGACCGGGAAGTATGACATCATCATCGAGGTACTGCTCAAGGACGGGTTCGGCCTGCTGGAGTTCTACGAGGAAGAGTTCATAAAGATGAGCGACGTGCAGACCGCCGAAACGTTCGTTGTGTTCAAGAGCTTCAACCATCTGGTTCCGTACGTACTATAGATCCTACGCTTGCGCCGTAAGCCGGTGTATACTTACAGAGACCGCGCAAACCGAGTACATTTCCAGCAAACGATATAAATATATCGATTTGTGCTAACAGGGGTCAGATATGAATCGAATTCTCGAAAAAACCCAACTCGCCGGCGAAGTTTTCAAGATGCGAATTCACGCGCCGCTCATTGCCGAAGAGCGCCTGCCCGGCCAGTTCATCATTCTTCAGCTCGACACCGATTTCGGCGAGCGAGTCCCGCTGACGATAGCCGATGCGGATCCTACTGAGGGCTCGATTACCATCATCTTTCAGTCTGTCGGGCGGACAACGCATCTGCTTGCCGAGCGCAACCCCGGGGATACAATCGAGAACGTGCTCGGGCCGCTCGGGCGCCCCACCCACATCGAGAACTTCGGGCGCGTTGTCTGTGTGGGTGGAGGCATAGGCGTTGCGCCGATGCATCCGATCGTGAAGGGCATGAAAGAGGCCGGGAACGAAGTCATCGTCATCATGGGCGCACGGACGAAGGAGCTCGTTATCCTCGAAGAGGAGATGCGGGCACTTGCCGATGAGGTGGTGGTGTGCACCGACGACGGCTCCTACGGCCGGAAGGCCCTCGTCACCGAGCCCCTCAAAGAGTACTGCGAGGCGGAGCCCGCCCCCGACATGGCGGTGGCCATCGGACCTCCGATCATGATGAAGTTTGCGGCCGCCACGACCCGCCCCTACGAAGTGCCCACGATGGTGTCGCTGAACACCATCATGGTCGACGGGACCGGTATGTGCGGCGGCTGCCGCGTGACTGTCGGCGGCGAGACGAAGTTCGTGTGCGTGGATGGACCCGAGTTCGACGGCCATGCGGTGGACTTCGACAATATGATGAAACGGCTCGGCTCCTACAAGCCGGACGAAGAAGAGGCCCACGAGGCCTGTCACCTCGAGCTCGAAATTGCAGAGCGAGAACAGCAGGAGGCTCCGAAATGAGCACACCGGAGATGACTGAGAAGAGCGCCGCGGAGATGCTCCGGGAGCTGGAGAATAAGGAACTGAAAGCGAAAGATCGAATCGCCATTCCGCTGCAGGAAATGCCCGCGCAGGATCCGCACGAGCGGCGGAAGAACATGAGCGAAGTTGCGCTCGGCTACACCGAGGATCAGGTCAAGCTCGAGGCCAAACGCTGCCTGCAGTGCAAGTCGAAGCCCTGCATCAAGGGTTGCCCGGTGGCCATCGACATACCGCGGTTCATCGAGAAGGCGGAAGAAGGCGATTTCGGCGGCGCTCTCGGTGTCATCCGTGAGAGCAGCCTCCTGCCCTCCATCTGCGGGCGGGTGTGTCCCCAGGAAGTGCAGTGCCAGGCGTACTGTACGGTGGGAAAGTCCCTGAAAGATCCCATGAAGTCTGTCTCCATCGGCCGTATAGAGCGCTATGTCGCCGACTGGGAGCGCGAGAGCGGACAGCGTAACATTCCGGCGGTGAAGCCCGACACCGGGAAGAAGGTTGCCGTCATCGGAAGCGGACCTTCGGGAATTACCGCCGCGGCGGACCTGCGAAAAGAGGGCCATGCGGTCACCATTTTCGAGGCCTTTCACAAGCCCGGGGGTGTCATGGTGTACGGGATCCCCGAGTTCCGGCTGCCGAAGCAGATCGTCGAGGAAGAGATCAACGTTCTCCAGGAGATGGGAGTCGAGATCCGCACCAATTTTCTCGTCGGACGCACTCGGAAGCTGCAAGACTTGATCACGAAGGACGGCTTTGACGCCATATTCATCGGAAGCGGCGCAGGCCTGCCGAAGTTCATGTACATTCCGGGCGAGAACCTCGTCGGCGTATTCTCCGCCAATGAGTATCTGACCCGTTCTAACCTCATGAAGGCCTACGACCGGAACCGCTCCGACACGCCGATCTTCGAGTCGAAGAAGGTTGCGGTGCTCGGTGGCGGAAACGTGGCTATGGACGCCGCACGTACCGCCGTGCGGCTGGGCGCGGAGGAGGTGTCAATCATCTACCGCCGCACCGAGCGCGAGATGCCCGCGCGCGTCGAAGAGGTCGAGCACGCCAAGGAAGAGGGTGTTGTCCTGCGCACGCTTCGAAATCCCAAGCGCATCCTCGGCGACGATGCCGGCAGGGTGCGTGGCATCGAGCTTCTCGAGTACGAGCTCGGGGAGCCGGACGACTCGGGCCGACGTCGCCCCATCGCGATCGAGGGGAGCGAGCACGAGATGGAGGTCGACACGGTTGTGGTTTCGATCGGAAACGAATCGAATCCGCTGCTCAAGCAGACCGCCGGCGAGCTCGAGACCAACAAGTGGGGGAACATCGTCACCGACGAGAACGGCAAGACATCCATGGACCGCGTGTACGCCGGGGGCGACATCGTCCTCGGAGCAGCCACCGTCATCCTCGCGATGGGGGAGGGCCGCAAAGCGGCCGCTTCCATCAACGGGATGCTTGCGGATTCATGAGCCCGGTGATACGATCCGGGAGATTCACCGCAGACGGAGGCAGCAAGCATGTCATATACCGACCGCGTCCTCGAGGACGTACAACGGCGTTACCGCACCGAGCCCGAGTTCGTCCAGGCGGTGGGAGAGGTGTTGTCCACCCTCTCCCCCGTTGTCGAGCAACACCCCGAGTACGAGGAAGCAAAGATACTCGAGCGCATGGTCGAGCCGGAGCGAGTCCTGATCTTTCGTGTACCGTGGGTGGACGACCAGGGTGAGTTTCAGATAAATCGCGGATACCGCGTCCAG
>JAAAOH010000058.1 GCA_009908925.1 Spirochaetota bacterium
CGCCGCTCTCGTGGCCGGCCACGACGTACGCCGAAGCGGACGCGAGATCTATGAGCGCCTCGGCGTGGGCTTCGAGGTGCCGAACGTGTTCGGTAAGCTAACCGCACGTGAGAATCTCGAGTTCTTCGCACGTCTCTATCGCGGGCCTGTGGCGGCGCCGACGGAGCTTCTCGAGGCGGTCGGACTTGCCGACGCGGCCGACGAGCGCGCCGAGCGAATGTCCAAGGGTATGCGCTCCCGGCTCGGTCTTGCGCGCGCGTTTCTGAACGATCCCACCCTGGTGTTTCTCGACGAGCCGACAGCCGGCCTCGACCCGGGGACGGCGGCCCGGGTGAAGGACCTCATTCGAGAGAAGCGCGAGGCGGGGGCTACTGTCTTCATCACCACGCACAACATGACAGTCGCCGATCAGCTCTGTGACCGCGTGGGATTCATCGTCGACGGTGCGGTCAGTATCATCGAGGAGCCGAGAGTGCTGAAACTCGCCCACGGAATCCGGCGCGTGCGCGTGGAGTACCGCGAGGACGGCCATCTCGGCGCGTCGGAGTTTCCGCTCGAGACGGCCGGCGAGAACGAGGAGTTTCTTGCGCTCCTGCGCTCCCGGCCGGTGGAGTCGATACACAGTCTCGAGGCGAGCCTCGAGGACGTCTTTCTGAAGGTCACCGGGCGCGGGCTCACGGAGGAGCAGTGAGAACGTCGTTGCTCCGCCTCAAGACGGTCTGTCTGACCGACCTGCGCCTGCAGCTGCGTCACGGCTTCTACGCCGCGTACGCAGTCGTTACCGCTATCTACGCCGTCGCGCTCCACCAGCTTGCCGACGTGGCAGGTCCCGAAACGCTGCGGGCGGTGGCCGCCACCCTCATCTTCACCGACCCCGCAACCCTCGGTGCCTTTTTTGTCGGGGGGCTCGTCCTCCTCGAGAAGCAGGAGGGGAGTCTCACCGCGGCGTTTGTTACGCCGCTCAGGCTGACGGAATATCTCCTGTCAAAGGCGGTGAGCCTCACCGCGCTCGCAATCGCCACCTCGCTCGTGGTCGCCTTCGCGAGCGGCCTGCAGCTCCGTCCCGTCCCCCTTGTCCTCGGGGTCGTCGCGACGTCGGTGCTCTTCATCATGTTCGGGCTCGCGGTGGTTGCGAGGGTGCGGACGGTGAACGGCTATCTGCTTGCGACGATACCGGTCGCGGTCATCCCCATGCTCCCGGCTCTGCGGTTCCTCGGTCTCGAAAGCGGGTTCCTGTGGCTCGTTCCCACCCGCGCATCGATCCGCCTGCTCGAGGCGGGCCTCGGCGGTCCGGCGCAGAGCCCGGCTGAGATGCTTTACGCGGCCGTGGTGCTACCGGCTGCCTGCATTGCGGCCGCGGCGTGGGCGCGCCGGCGGTTCGCTCGCCACATCCTCGGGGGGCGATCATGATACGTGCCTCGACCGTGGGACGGCTCTCACTTCGCGTTCTCCTTCGCGATCCCTTTCTCCGGCTGATGGCGCTTCTGCCCTTCGTCGTGGCACTCGTGTTCCGGGTGGGGTTGCCTGCGGCGGACGCAGCCCTGGCAGAGGTGATCGACCCGGCGACGTTTCGCCTCAGCGAGTACTATCCGGTGATCTCGGCCTTTCTGCTGCAGCTGCCGGGCCTCTTCGCCGGCGGTGTCACGGGGTTCTCGATCCTCGAGGATCGGGACGAGGGTATCCTCTCGGCAATGGCGGTCACCCCGATCGGGCGGGCGGGCTACCTCACCTCGCGCCTTCTCTTTCCGGCGCTGCTCGCGGTTGCCGGCGCGCTCATCGTCGTACCGCTTGCGGGGCTGCATCTGCCGGATCCGGCCCGGTTGCTCCTCGCGGCGGCAGCGTCGGCACCACTTGCACCGGTTTCGGCGCTGCTTCTCGTTACCCTTGCAGCGGACAAGGTCGAGGGGCTTGCGATCTGGAAGCTCGTCGGGTTTCTCTTCGTCGGCCCACTCGTGCAGGTTCTGCCCTCCGGGGCACAGGCTGCGGGCTGGCCGCTGGCCTCGTATTGGGCAACGCGCGTGTATCTGTCCGGCGCCGCCGACGCCGGAGTCGCCGCCGGGGCCGTCGGCGGCGCGGCGGTTCCTATCGCGACGTTCCTTGCTCTTGCCGTTCTCTGCTCCGCCCTCTACCTGCTTCCTGTTGCGCGCCGACTGCGCCGGCTGTGAGTGTTTTTGTTGTCATTCCGACACGTGCCCGGTAGAATGACGCCGGTGAACACCGAATCGGCCGCCGACAGAAACAGAGGTATCTAAGACATGTTCGTCATCGCATTGGGAGTAGCACTTGCCGGAAGTTTCGTTGCACTGATCTATGCCGCCGTGCGCACGCGATGGATCTACCGACAACCGGTCGAGAGTGAAGAGCTGAAACGCATAGGCGGATACGTCTACGAGGGCGCGATGGCCTTCCTGTCCCGCGAGTACCGGGTGCTCATCCCCTTCGTGATCATCGTTGCGGCCTTCCTCGCGTTCGCGAATGAAGGGGCGCTTCGCTTCCAGTCGGTCGCGTTTGCTCTCGGAGCCGGCACCTCCGGCCTTGCCGGCTACATCGGCATGAAGGTGGCGACATCGAGTAACTCCCGCACCACGCACGCCGCGCAGGAAAGCCTCGACAAGGCCCTTCAGGTCTCCTTCTCCGGCGGTAGCGTCATGGGTATGAGTGTGGTCGGCCTTGCCCTCGCCGGTATCTTTGCCGTGCTCGCCGCGTCGGCTGCGGTATTCGGTTTCACGAGCTCCATTCTCGACGTGACGGTGTTTCCCATTCTTTCGGGCTTTTCTCTCGGAGCCTCGTCGATTGCCCTCTTCGCGCGGGTCGGCGGCGGGATCTACACCAAGGCTGCCGACGTCGGCGCCGACCTCGTCGGCAAGGTTGAGGCGGGCATCCCGGAGGACGACCCGCGAAACCCCGCCACGATCGCGGATAACGTCGGAGACAACGTTGGCGATGTCGCCGGTATGGGTGCGGACCTCTTCGAGTCCTACGTGGGCAGCCTCGTCGGGGCGATGATTCTCGGCGTCTCGGTTGCCGGAAGCGAGGTAACGCGCATCAAGCTCGCCGCGCTCCCGCTGATCCTTGCCGCAATCGGCGTGGCGGCCTCGGTGATCGGTATCGGGTTCGTGCGCGCGAAGCCGGGGCGCTCGCCGCAGCACGCGCTGAACCTCGGAACCTTCGGCGCTTCTCTTATTGCGGCGGTCGGCGCCTTCGCGGCCATCATGCTGTTGCTCGGCGACACGAGCTTCGGCGGAGGCTCGGGAGCGATCGAGGTGTTCGTCGCACTGGTGCTCGGCCTTGCGGCGGGGCTTGCCATCGGAATCCTCACCGAACAGTTCACCGGCACCGGAACCCGTCCGGTCAGAGCCATCGTGCAGTCGACATTCACCGGCCCGGCAACCACGCTCATCACCGGCATGGGGATGGGGATGCTCTCTGCCTTCCCGCCCATCATCGTGATCGGAGCCGCGATCCTCGGTGCCGCTGCGCTCGCGGGCCTCTACGGTGTGGCCGTCGCGGCCCTCGGAATGCTCATCACTCTCGGTATTCAGCTTGCGGTAGACGCCTACGGGCCGATTGCCGACAACGCCGGCGGTCTCGCCGAGATGGCGGAGTTCCCCCGGGGGGTGCGCGAGATCACCGATGAGCTCGATGCAGTGGGAAACACCACCGCGGCAATCGGGAAGGGCTTTGCCATAGGCTCGGCCGCGCTGACCGCCATCATCCTGTTCTCCGCGTTTCAGAAGACGGTGGGTGTTGAGGTCATCAACCTCACCGATACCGACGTTCTCGTCGGCATCCTCCTCGGCGCGGTCATCCCCTATCTGTTCTCCTCGATGGCTATGAACGCCATCGGAACCGCCGCCTTTGCCATGATAGAGGAGGTGCGCCGGCAGTTCCGCGAGCGTCCGGGGATTCTCGAGAACACCGAGAAGCCCGATTACGCGCGCTGTGTCGACATCTCCACCGGTTCCGCGTTGAAGAAAATGATGCTTCCGGGTATCGTGGCAGCCGCAACGCCGCTTCTCGTGGGCTTCATCGGCGGAATCGGGATGCTTACGGGAGTCCTGGCCGGGGTGACGGCGTCGGGAGTGGTTCTGGCGATCTTCATGTCGAACTCCGGCGGTGCCTGGGACAATGCGAAGAAGATGGTCGAGAGCGGCGAGGGCGGCGGCAAGGGCTCGGAGTCCCATCACGCGGCGGTGGTCGGGGACACCGTCGGTGATCCGTTCAAGGATACTGCAGGTCCTTCGCTCAACATTCTCATCAAGCTGATGGCGGTGGTTTCCCTCGTCATTGCGCCGATCCTGAGAAACTACTGGGGTGGTTAGACATGGAATACAGCAACCGGCTCTATGTTGTTCTGTACCCGAATGTTGCGCTCATCGGTTCGCAACTCGGCCCTGAGGACTTCGCAAAGCACTACAGCATCGGCCCGACCCGCTACTATTTCGGGAAGGTCATCTTCGCCGAGATCGATCCCGAGTTTCGCCATCCCTTCTTCGACATCGAGAGCGTGATGCCGGATCTCAAACCCCACGAGGACGGGCAGCCGAAGGCTACGAAGTTCATCTCGAGCTATCGGGTGCTCGAACACATTGATCTCGATGCCGTGCGGATGCTCTACCTCGCCACTCACGAAGGCTATGTCGAATCGCTCGCCCCGGCTACCTATGAGACTCCCGAAGAGGCGGGAACGGTGCGGATCTTCGCCGAGATCGCCCCGATTCGGATGATGGTGCTTGCTGATTACGATTTCGAGGAATTCGCCGGGCACGTCACCGACCCGAAGTACCGCAAAGGCGCGCCGACGATGTTCTATACGCAGCTCGACGTGGATATCGAGAACTTCATCCGCGAGCTCGACGATAACCCGTTTCTGCAGTCGCCGGTGCTGAGCATTCATCCGTCGTCGTTGCGCGACGCGTTCTTTGAGCTCAAGAAGTATCCCGACAAGCACACCAAGGGGCTCAGCGTCGACAGCTCCATGGACGCCATTTCCTACAAGCAGATCCGAAACGGGTTCATGTTCGCCTCTCAGGGCAAGACGCGATTCTTCCCGATGCCCACGCTGCGCGAGCTCGAGGATAACAACTATCGCTTCTGGAAGAGCTTGTAGGAGAATCGGGCCCGTACTACAATCGGAGGTCGACGGTCGCCGGCGGGCGTCGTGTCGCCGACGGGCGCAGCGGCGTCACCGAAGTCGACTAGTGGGCCGGCTCGCATGAAAAGGTTTCTCCAATCCGGGAGGTTCCTGCAATCCGGGAGGTTCCTGCTCTTCTCCTATTTCTCCATCGTCATTCTCGTCGGCACGGTGTTGCTGTCGCTTCCGGTTGCATGGCCCGGGCCCGGGCGGGTTGCGCTGCTCGACGCCCTCTTCACTTCGGTCTCGGCCGCCTGCGTGACGGGCCTCATCACGGTGAATACCGCCGATTTCAGCCTCTTCGGGAAGCTGGTGATCCTGGCAGTCATTGAGGCGGGTGGCCTTGGTATCATCGCGTTCTCCACGCTCTACCTGTGGCGCCCCGGTGCGCGCATCTCGCTCCGTAATCGGCAACTCATCCGTGACTTTTCCCTCGAGACCGTCGAGTTCAAGCCCCGTCGGATCCTGCGGGGTATACTTCTGTGGACTTTCGGCGTGCAGCTCGTGGGCGCGGTCGCCCTCTACGCCGGGTTCAGCCGGGCCGGGGTCGAGACGCCGTTTCTGACCTCGGTGTTTCACGCGGTCTCCGCGTTCTGTAACGCCGGGTTCTCCCTCTTCCCCGACAGCCTCGAGCGCTTCGGTGGAGCGCCGGTGGTAACCGGGACGCTGATGGCGCTCATCATCTTCGGCGGCGTCGGGTTCGTGGTGCTCGAGGACGTGAGAAAGCGCGTGCTCCGCCGGCGCCTGCGCCTCACGCTGCACTCGCGTGTGGTGCTCGCAGCAACGGCGGTCTTCATCCTGCTCGGCACCCTCGGATACCTCTGGCTGCTGCCGGTGGACGCGGGCGCGGCCGAGGCGGGCACGGCGGACGCAGCGGGGGCCGCCGGGGCCCGTCTGCAGGCGGCGCTCTTCCAGAGCGTCACCACGCGAACAGCCGGCTTCAACACGATCCCCCAGGGCGACATGCCGCTGCCCGCACAGTTCCTGACGCTGATGCTGATGCTCATCGGCGGAGCCCCGGGCTCCACCGCCGGAGGGCTGAAAGTCACGACAGTAGTTCTCGTACTCGCGGCGGCGCTGACGGGAACGGATCGGCAGGGTGAGCTGCAGCTCGGCAGGCGACGGATCGCTCCCGACACCGTGCGAAACGCCTTCGCTTTTGCCGTCAAGGGGACACTGTTGCTCGGTGTGGCCATCTTCGCGCTTCTTCTGGCACAGAGGGTGACCCCCGGCGGTCAATGGGCTTTCACGGATGTTGTGTTCGAGGCCTTCTCGGCGTTCGGCACGGTCGGGCTCTCCACGGGGCTCACGCCCGATCTCACCGCGGCAGGCAAGGTGGTAATCATTGCCACCATGATCGCGGGGCGGCTCGGGCTCATATCACTCGTCATGCCGGTGGACCGACAGGAGAAGCGGCACGCCATCGACTATCCGCGGGGCCGGGTACTGCTCGGGTAGTCAGCAGAAGGAGAGAAAGGATGAAGCAGTTTGCATTGATAGGTCTCGGCGTGTTCGGCAGACGGGTTCTCGAGGAACTTCTCACGCATGAGGTTGAGGTGCTCATCCTCGACCAGGACGAGGAGGTCGTCCAGGAGTTCGAGGACCGTGTCTCGGCTGCCTACGTCGCGAACGGCATTCGGCAGGACACCATTGAGCGCATCGTGCCCGAGACGGTGGATGCGGCCATCATAGATCTGGGAAAGAACATAGAGGCATCCATACTGGTCAGCAACTACCTCTCCAAGATGGGCGTGCGGAAGATCATCGCAAAGGCCGAAACCGAGCAGCACGGTGAGATTCTCTCCATTGCGGGCGCAACCGATGTCATCTATCCCAACCGCGAGGCCGCGCTGAGGCTGGTGCTTCCGCTCGTCTCCGCGTCGATGCTGAACTACTTCCCGATCGGCAAGAATCTCGTTATCGCCGAACTCGAGTTACCCGAAGAGTTCGCAGGCAAGTCGCTCGTCGAGGCGGACCTGCGCAAGAACTACAGCGTGAACGTCATCGCGGTGCGCAGCCGTGGCCATGACGACTACGATTTCGTTTCGCCCGTATATCAGATCGAGGCGGGCGACGTGTTCCTGGCGGCCGGGACGGAGGAGAATATCGCCAATATGCCGGGCAGCGCCGGGGCCGGTGGCGCGGGGCGGCGGGGACCGAGTCTTCTGGGTCGATTCTTCAGCCGCGACCGCGAGGAGTAGCCGCGGCCCCCGGTTGTGTGCACGAAGCCGCCGGCTCGCGGCCGCCTTTACCAGTCGCGCACCGGCACGCCGAGGAGCATCCGAAGATCCACGAACTGGCCGATGTGATAGGAATTGTGATCGGCGAGGGTAAGGGCCTCGTGAAAGAGGTTGTGTCCGGCCCCGTGGGCAAAGGGCTCGAACAGGTCCTGTTCCGGATCCGCGACCAGTTGTCGCATCCACGACAGGTCCGCTTCGAAACGCCTCACCGTTTCCTCCCACGCAGTCTCATCGGGCGGACCGTCGGAGTCGGGCCAGAACCCGCTCGGGTAGGATGGGGAGTTGTGATCGGCATTGCGCACGAAGTCGACGATGTCCCACTGTACGAGCTGGGTGTGATACAGAAGCTGCCAGGCCGTGTGAGAAAGGTTTTCCACGCGTCTGCCGGCAAGGCTCACCGGAAAGTCGGCGACCGCTTCGGGAAGCGAAATGTGTGCGCCGTGACCGCTGAGAAGCGAATCGAGGCGGTCTCTCAGTCCGAACCCCTTCATGGTCGGCTCCCTGGCCGGCCCCGGCTTCGCGCAGCTGCGCCGCGGCCGCAGCCGCCGCCGCTGCCGCCATTGCGGGTCACGCTGCCGCCGCAGTCGCCGGCCGATTGCGCGGCCCGGTCCTCTACCGCGGGCCCTGTCCCATCGTCAGCATCCGCACGGTCCCCTGGAGCTCTTCGATCTTCTTCTTCTGCGCCGCGATGATGGCGAGGAAGTCCTCCGGCGAGACACCCGCCCGCTGTCTGGCGTCTTCCATACCGTCGACCTCGGTGAAATCGTTGCGGGCCTCTATGGTGGCAAGCCCGAAGGAATCCTCGTACTCCTGGAGGTCGAGCGGCATCACTGGATACTGCGGAGACTGGAGGATCTTCTGCGCGATCCGGTCGATTTCCCGGGAAACCAGCGAATCCTCGCGATCGACAACGACCGGTTTCAGGCCCTTGAGGGCGGCGGCAACCGCTTTGTCCTGATAGACGAACCCGAGGCAGCCGATGCTTACCCCGAGGTTCCTGCCGACGAGATCGCGCAGACTATAGCCGATCTCGAGATCCTCCGGGGACTCGCCCATATTGAGGACCAGGTGCGGAAGGAGGCCGTCGACCTGCGCCCGTGCCTCCGCGCCCGCCTTCGCGGAGATTCCTTCGATCTTGTCGAGGATCTGGCTGATGGTCGGGGTGGCGCCCGGCTTTTTGTCTTTGACCACATCCTTGAGGTAATTCACGACCTTCTTCGGCGAGTTGAGGCTGCGCTGCAGCTGACGGAAGACGGCGTTCTTGAGAAAGTTGTAGGCGTTGAGAATTGCCGGTGTCTGGGGTGTGCTGACGATGATGCCGGCGTTTGCGATGAGAAAGAAGTCTATCACGTTGAGTCCGGTGCCCGAGCCGAGATCGAGGATAACGAAGTCAGCATCGATCTTCTCGATCCTCGAGATGAGTCCCTTTCGCTGGGAATGCATCAGGTTCGCCGTTCCCGAGACCAGCACATCGCCTGCGACGAACTTGAGGTTGGTATAGGGGGTATCGGAGAGCAGGGAGTTGAAGTCGAGCGATTTGTCCGAGACGTAGTTTCCGATGCCTGACTGGCGGTTCTTGAGCCCGAGATAGGTGTGGAGATTCGAGCCGCCGAGGTCGAGGTCGATGAGGACCGTTCGTCTTCCATACGCCGCCAGCATGATGCCCAGGTTGGCACTCAGAATCGACTTTCCCACGCCGCCCTTGCCGCTGGCAATGGGGATGACCTTTCGAAGCTGATTTTGGTTGATGATCATCCGCTGCGCCTCGCTCGCATGCTGTTGGGTCTCATTATATATGATTCTCCCATGAATGTAACAGGAGGTGTACGTTATGCGGTCAGCGGCCGATACTAGTGACTACGTGTGTGATTTACCCTTTCTATTTGGCGACGAAACAGCTATAGTAACCGGCGGGGCGTATGATGGAGGACTTTGACCTGCACCCGGTACACCGGGTATTTCACCTCGACGATGAGTGTTATGTCCTGTACCTCGGACGTGACACCGATGACTACAAGCCCTTTCTCCGCGTCGGCACCGCCCACGACCTTCCCGCAGAGCTCAGACCTCTCGTCTATTCCGTCGTTGTGACGGATCTTCTGCCGGGTAGCCCGCTGCTCGAGCAGGCGAACGTGCCGCCGGGCTACGGTGAGGAGTTCCGCTACATCGGCGATCCCGACACCGTTGAGCGCTTCAAACGTTACCTCCATCATACCGAGATCCCCACCGTGGGCTATGAGGAGGCGCACGAAGAGCTCGAAGAGCAGGGCGCCTATGCCTACTTCTATGACGACGGCAACCTCAGGCTGAAGTTCGACAAAACCGAGATATTCAATCTCAAACGCCGTGAGGAACAGGACGCCCACTACACCGAGCGGGCCCGTCGCGTGAAGAAACTCTTTCTCAAGAGCCGGACCAAGTACGCAACGCGCGTGCTCAACGACGCCGGTTTCTTCATCTCCGCAGGACGGTCCTACCTCTTTAGCCGTGGGCGCATCGCTGCGCTCGGCACCGACGAGACCTACTTCGCCTCCCTTGCCGAAAGTGGCATCGATCCCGATCGGGTGTCCGCCATCCTCGCCTCCGAGCCCGACGAAGGGCTTGTACGCCTGATGAAGCGCATCCGCGGAACCGCACAGCTGCGCATTCTCAGTGAGCATCCCGAGGGTGTGCGCCCGATCTCGGAGCTCTTCGCCGGCGACGGGAAGCTCTCGCTCAAATACGAGATCTCACGCCTGACGACCGACAAGTTCGTCCAGCTTCTCGACTTTCGTATCAAGCTCGACGGCGGCGCCTTTGCGGTGGAGCGCAGCGACTCGTCCCTGCTCCTGCGTTTCGGGGGCGGAGCCGGGAAAGCAGGGAAGGCCGCGAGGGAACGGGGAGATGGCCTCACGGTCGATGCCACCGCGCGCAGATGGTCGTTCGCGGGAGCGGGACTTTCGGCGGACGGTCCGGTTCTCGAAGGTACCGTGTACCGGCTTCAGGACGGGGATACCCCGGCGGTCGAGAGCCTCATGTCGGACTACCTTCCTGCCGCTACAGCAGGATCCAGGTCCGACGCCCTCGACCGTACCGAGGATGCCGCGGCGGCAGCGATCTCCGAGTTCTTCCGCCTTGCGAGCAGCGGCTCCGACACCCAGGCGGCAGTCAAGAACGTCCGCTCGACCCTCGACTCGGTCGATGAGAACATCTCACCCCTCTTCTGGGTGTATCTCGAGAACGCACGTACGGTTGCAACGCTCCAGGCGTCCCGGGACGAGGGGCGCGCACGCAGCTATCAGCAGTTCCTCTCGGCTCTACTGAAGCCCCAGGAGCCGCCGGAGTCGGTGCGGTTGCTCCCGGTGGTAGCGGAGCTCTACCTGTCCGACACCTCCGCGCCAGGGGCGTCGACAGGCGGCGGCATGGCCGTGCTCTACCGTCTCACGGAGGCGGTGAC
>JAAAOH010000350.1 GCA_009908925.1 Spirochaetota bacterium
GGCGAGCCTCAGCTGATGAAAGCGGCCGAGTTCCGCGAACGGGGTGAGTCACCGGACGGCTGATGCGCATGAGGGTACGATACGCTCTCGTTGTCCTGCCGGTGCTGCTCTTATGCGCGGCATTCCCCGCCATCGCGCAGGATGGCGGAGGCTCCACCGGTAGTACCGGGGGGAGCGCTCCCGGCGGGCTTGAAACCATCGACGAAGCATTGCGCGAGCTCGCGGACAGCGCCATGGGTGTCCATATCACTGCCCGGATCACTCAGGGCTCGGAGCAGACCGTCTGGAACATGGACGTTACCCGTGTCACGATCTCCGGCAGGGCGGTGACCGTCAGGCTCGACGGGAGCAATGTGACGGTGGTGGCCAAGTTCACTCCCTACCGGGATTCGGGAGATTCCATCCTCCTCGTCGCCCAGGGGCAGACCTGGATATCGCGTGACGGCACCGAGGAGGCGGTCGACTACCAGACTGCCTTCGAGAGCATGCCCATTCAACTCGGAGAAACCGTGGTCTTCTTGCCGCTCGGCGACAATGAGCTTACAATGGACGTCGAAACCGAGGAAAGCACCACGCTCAACATCGAGCTCGAGGTCACGGTCGTCCCCTACGACGGCGAAACCGCAAAGAATGAGTAGCGCCGACACATGAGTCCTACCCACAGTCACGCCCGGAGCGCCATAGGTGCGACGGTCGCGTTTCTCATCCTCCTCACAACCTTTTACGCGCTCGTCAGCTTCACGGGGCGCACTCCCGTAATCGAGAACATCGAGCCGAAGACGGCGGCACCTGGGGAACCCATAGAAATCACGGGCGAGCACTTCGGCAACAGCCGCGGCCGCGCCAAGGTGCGCATTGCCGGGAGCACGCCCACGTCCTCCGCGTATCGCGAGTGGAGCGACGAGCGGATCGTAATGGAGGTGCCGGAGGACGTGGACTCCGGGCTGGTGTATGTGGAAACCGATCGCGGCCGCAGCAACGGGGTGCTGTTTGCGAACGCCACGCACGTCCCGAGCGACTATGCCGTCGAGGACTCCGCGGCGCAGCCGGCTGTGAGCTCTGTTACACCCCAGAGCGCCGCTGTGGGCGATGTCATCACGATCCGCGGCGAGCGGTTCGGCGGCAACCGAAAGGATTCGCGGGTGACCTTCACCTGGGAATCCGAAGACGGTGACGAGGGCCGGATCGAGGTTTCCGGGGACGAGGACGGATACGTGTACTGGTCCGCACGTGAGGTGCGGCTGCGGGTACCGGACGGCGCCGTCTCAGGTGCCGTCTCGATAGAGACAGTTCGCGGCGAGAGTCAGGGTGTCGAGGTTGCAATTGAGCATCCTGTGGGCCGGAAGCGTTTCACCGGCCGGCGAAGCCACGCGGTCGCGGTTTCGGTCAGTATGGACTCGGTTCAGCTCGCCGAGGAGGCGGCCGGCGCGACAGTATTCTTGTGGGCGCCGACAGTGGCACGCGCACCGGAGCAGCGCAACTACCAGGTGCTGACCGAAACAGAGGCGCCGCTGTTTTCCCGTGCTTCCGGAGTCTCTCTCCACCGCATCGAGAATCCCGCGCCGGATAGCGCGTGGTCGATGCGCAGAACGGCCCTGTTCGACCGATACGCGGTTGAAACGCAGATCGAGCCCGCCGCCGTGCCGCTCGAGTATGATCGCTCCGCGGAGTTTCTCCGCCGCTATACCGAGGCGGACGAGCTCCTGCCCGTTGACGCTGCGCCGGTGCAGACGGAGGCGGCACGACTCCTTCGAACCGCGCGAAACCCCTACGTCAGGGCTCTGCGAACCTACGAGCGTGTTCTCGCGGTCCTCTCCCCGATCGAGCGCGTCGGGGCGGTTCAGCCGGTCCAGGCCCTCGAAACGGGAGCTGCAAACGCGTACGGCTACGCCGCTCTCACCGTCTCCCTGCTGCGCGCGCAGGACATCGCCGCCCGGCTCGTCAGCGGCTACCTCGTCTGCGATCCCGCGGCTATCGAGCGCCACTACTGGGCCGAGTTCTACATCGAGGATTTCGGCTGGGTACCACTGGATCCCGCAGCGGCCGACGGCGCCGTATGCGGGAGTTTCGCGATGCCGGAGGATCCGGTATCGTACTATTTCGGCAACACCGACGCCGATCGCATCACCTTCAGCAAGGGACTTATCGAGGTCCCGCGGATGCACCCCGAGGGACGTACCCGGCGTGTGGAGACCATGTACTCCCTGCAGACCCATCACCAGGAAGCAGTCGGTGATATCACCTGGTATCGCGTGCGCTGGCACGATGTGACCTACCTCGGCGATTATTGACGCCCCGCGAATATTGACACCGGTCTCCGCAACACCTATGTTGAGAAAAGCCGACAGGCTCATTCTTTGTGTCGGAGGAGTCGCTTCTTGAATTATCTGCAGCAGACCGATCCCGAGATGTATGACATCGTTCAGCTCGAGGAGAAACGACAGCACGAGAAGCTCGAGCTGATTGCCTCGGAGAACTTTGCAAGTCGCGCGGTTCTCGAAACCGCCGGGACCGTGCTCACGAACAAATATGCCGAAGGATATCCGGGAAAGCGGTATTACGGCGGCTGTGAATACATCGATATGGCGGAAAATCTCGCACGCGACCGCGCGAAAGAGCTCTTCGGCGCCGATCATGCCAACGTGCAGCCGCACTCGGGCAGCTCGGCCAACATGGCGGTCTACTTTGCCGTACTCAAGCCCGGCGACACCATTCTCGGAATGGATCTTTCCCACGGCGGACATCTGACTCACGGCGCGCCGGTGAACTTCTCCGGAAAACTCTACAACATAGCCAGTTACGGGGTGGACCGCGAGAGCGAAACCATTGACTACGACGAGGTCGCACGCGTCGCACGGGAGACCCGCCCCGCGCTCATCATTGCCGGCGCCTCGGCCTATCCCCGGGTGCTCGATTTCCCGCGTTTCCGCGCCATAGCCGACGAGGTGGGCGCACTCTTTGTGGTGGATATGGCCCATATTGCCGGCCTCGTCGCGACGGGGGAGCATCCTTCCCCGGTACCGCACGCCCACTTCGTAACGACGACGACCCATAAGACCCTCAGGGGGCCGCGCGGCGGACTGATCCTCATCGGGAACGACACCGAGAACACGCTGGGCATCAAGGCCGCCAAGTCGGGTCGGGTGAAGCGCTGGAGCGAGATTATCGACTCGAACGTCATGCCCGGTATCCAGGGCGGGCCGCTCATGCATGTCATTGCAGCAAAAGGCGTTGCATTCCGGGAGGCCCAATCGGAGGACTTCGGCGAGTATCAGAAGCGAATCATAGCCAACGCGCGTGCGCTTGCCGCGGCACTCGAGACCGAAGGGGCCCGCATCATTTCCGGCGGTACCGACAATCATCTGATGCTCGTCGACGTAACTCCCTTCGACATCACCGGCAAGGAGGCGGAGCAGGCGCTCGATCGTGCAAATATCACCGTCAATAAGAACGCAATTCCGTTCGATACTAGAAGTCCGTTGGTAACGTCCGGAATTCGGCTGGGCACGCCGGCGCTGACGACGCGCGGAATGCGCGAGGGGGACATGGAAACGGTGGCCTCGCTGATCGTCCGGGTGCTTGCCGCAAAGGGCGATGATGCAGTGGTGGAACAGGTTGGGGAGGATGTGAAGCGACTTTCGGGTCGATTCCCCCTCTATCCCGAAGTTCTCGCTCAGAGTGTGTCGCATTGACAAAGCTCTGAACGGGCTCGTATACTGACTCAAAGAGTCACTCTGGCGGAATGCAGGATGGGCAACCCTTTACAGCTTTCGATGGTCAACTTCAACAAGGGTGCGTACATCATTGTTGAAGGTAAGCAAAAGGCCGACCAGTTCTTCATAATCCGCTCGGGTAAGGTGCGCATCAGCAAAGAGGTTGAAATCGTCGAGGAGGAGGGCGGAAACGTTCTCGCCCCGGGGGACTTCTTCGGCGTTGTGTCCACCATGTCCGGGCACAGCCACATCGAGACGGCGCAGGCGCTGACCGATGTGACCCTCATTTCCGTAAACCGTGATAACTATACCCTGCTGATCGAGCGGAACGCTCCGGTCGCAATGAAGATTATCGAGGCTTTCTCGCGCCGCATGCGCTACCTCGATGAGAAACTCGCCCAGCTCACCTTCAAGGAAACAGCCGAGCCCGATCCCAGCCATCTCTTCTACGTGGGGGAGTACTACGCCAGGCAGAATCAGTACAACCAGGCGTACTACGCGTACTACCAGTACGTGAAGCATGTGCCCCAGGGAAAGAACGTTCAAACCGCGCGCGAGCGCATGATGAAGATCAAGCCTTACTCGAAGGCGGTCCATCTCGACGGTGACAGCGAGGTTTTCACCCGCGAGTACCCCAAAGATACCATGATCTTCGCCGAGACAATGCCCGGACGCGAGCTCTACATCATCCAGAAGGGCAGCGTGAAGATCACCAAGATCGTCAATGACAACGAGGTGTTGCTCGCGGTGCTGAAAGCCGGGGACATCTTTGGTGAGATGTCGCTCATCGAGAACAAGCCGCGCTCGGCAAGTGCCATTGCGTTCGAGGAGTCGGTGCTGCTCGCGGTGAACCAGGAAAACTTCGAGCGCATGGTGCAGAGCCAGCCGCAGATCATCGCGCGGCTCACGACGCTGCTCGCCGAGCGCATCTGGTTCATCTACAAGCAGCTTGCGAACACGCTGCTGAGCGACAAGGTGGGGCGGCTCTACGACGCGCTGCTCATCCAGCTCGAGAAGAACCGCGTGCCCATTCGCTCCGGCGAGGCCTACACCTTCGATTTCGGTACCCGCGAGCTCATCAACATGGTCGGCCTTCCCATGGAAGAGGGTAATCAGGCCATGCGCGAGCTCCTGCGGAACACCAAGCTCAAGGCCATGGATAATCGAATCCACGTGACCGATCTCGAGGAGATCGACAAACAGGCCAAGTACTACCGCAAGATGGAAAAGATCGAGCGGGCGCGCAAGCAGCAGAAACGTATCAGCTGAACCCCGGGGCCGGCAGGCAGCATCCGCCCTGGCGACGGCCGGGATGTCCGGCCACAGCACATTACAGCACTACAGAGGGAGACACATGGAAACCGCATATTTTGCAGCAGGTTGCTTCTGGGGCGTCGAGGACGCCTTCCGAAACGTTAAGGGCGTTTCGTCGGTGCGCTCCGGCTATGCCGGCGGCCACACCGCGAACCCGAGCTACGATGAGGTGTGCAGCGGCACAACCGGCCACGCGGAGACCGTTGAGGTCACCTATGACGCCGAGCAGGTGAGCTATGACGACCTGTTGCGCGTCTTCTTCACCATCCACGATCCGTCGCAGAAAAACCGGCAGGGTCCGGATATCGGGGAGCAGTACCGTTCCGCGGTTTTCTACACGACCGAGGAGCAGCGGAGCGCCGCAGAGCGCGTGGCCGGTGAGGTAGAGGCCGGAAATGGCCCCCGCAGGGTGAACGGGCCCGTCCAGACGCAGATCGAGTCCGCCGAAACCTTCTATCCCGCGGAAGGCTATCACCAGCGCTACTTCGAGAAGCACGGGTTCTCGAACGCGCCGGCCGTTCCGGAGCACCTTCGGGTCTGAGGGCCGCAACGCACCCGCAGCAGCGCGCCCGGACCGCTACTTCGACGGCGATCCGGGGTCGCCCTTCGACTTCCCGCCCGATTTCGACTTGTTGGCGGCAGACTTGGAGCCGGCCGACTTGCCGCCGGATTTGGATTTCGATTTGCTGCCGGACTTCCCGGCCGCCTTCGGTGAGGCCGCCACGAGTGCCATAGCCTCCTCGAGGGTCATCTTCTCGATGGCTTCCTTGTCCTTCTTGTCGTCGGGCAGGCTGATGTTCTTGGTGCCGAACTTGATGTAGGGACCGTACTTTCCGTCGTAGACGGCAATCTTCCTGTTACTCTCGGGGTCTTTCCCCAGGTCACGCAGCACCTTCGCCCCGCCGCGGCCCTTTTTCTCTTCCTTCAGCAGCTCGAGCGCTCGTGAAAGATCGATGGTGTAGACATCATCGTCTTTCTTGAGCGAGCGGTAGTCCCCGTCGTGTACGACAAAGGGGCCGAAGCGCCCGTTGTTTGCAACGACTTCCTTCCCCGTCTCCGGGTGGACACCGAGGGTGCGCGGAAGGCTCAGGAGCTTCAGCGCGGTATCGAGATCCACGTCACGCGGCTTCATGCCCTTGGGCAGGCTTGCCCGCTTCGGCTTCTCCCCGTCCTCGGTCTTCTCGCCGAGCTGCACGTACGGGCCGTAGCGGCCGACGAGGCAGTACACGTCGAGGCCGGTCTCAGGGTCCGTGCCGATGGGCTCGGGGCCGTGCTTGCTGAGCTCGATGAGCTCCTCGATCTCCTGCTGATCGAGATCCGCGGGCGCGACTTCCTCCGGGATGGAGGCGTGCACGGCCTCCTCGCCGTCATTCTGATGGACGAGGTAGGGTCCGTAGCGGCCGACGCGAATCTCGGTATCCTCGGGAAGCTGGGGAAGGTCGACTGTGCGCGATTCGCTCGGGTCAATGGCTCCCTCACGGTGATCTACCTGCTGCTTGAGGCCGTCCCCACCGAGGTAGAACTCACGCAAGTACTCCAGAGAGTCACGCTCACCGAATGCAATCTCGTCGAGCGCACTCTCCATCTCCGAGGTGAACCCGTACTCGATGAGATAGTGAAAGTGTCGCTCGAGGAGCTGGGTGACGGCAAAGCCGGTGAACGTCGGCACGAGCGCCGTCCCCTGCCTGCGAACGTATCCCCGCTCGTAGAGCGTGGAGATGATGGATGCGTAGGTGCTCGGCCGGCCGATGCCCTCGCGCTCGAGTCGTTGCACGAGGGAAGCCTCGGTGAAGCGTGCGGGAGGCTTGGTTTCGTGGTAGAGCGCCTCGAGATTGTTGAGATCGAGGGTCTGTCCCTCGGTGAGGTCGGGAAGGAGCACTTCCTTGTCGTCGAGCGCGGCATCGGGGTCGTCCTTGCCCTCGACGTAAACCCGCAGGAAGCCGGGGAAGAGAATACGGGTGCCGCTTGCGGTGAACTCGCACTCTCCCGCCTCTATCCGGGCGGAAACTTGCAGCTTCTTCGCGTCGGCCATCTGCGTGGCGAGGGTGCGCTTCCAGATCATGTCATAGAGGGCGCGGTCCTTACCGGTAAGGCTGGTCTGTTCGGGTGCACGGAAGGCGGCCCCGGCCGGGCGGATTGCCTCGTGGGCCTCCTGTGCGCGGGCCTTCGAGGAGAACTGTCGCGGCTTCTCGAAGAGATAGTCCGCGCCGTAGCGCTCCTCCACGGTGCGCCTGGCGCCACCGATCGCCTCGCCGGAGAGATGGGGCGAGTCTGTCCGCATGTAGGTGATGAGCCCCTCTTCGTAGAGGCGCTGCGCGATGCGCATTGTGTCGCGGGCGGAGAGGCCGAGCTTGCGGTTTGCCTCCTGCTGGAGCGAGGACGTGATGAAGGGCGGGGCCGGTCGGGATGTGGTCTCCTTTTCGGCAACCTCTCGAACCGTCCACGCGGCCTTCCCGAGGCGCTTGCTGAGCTCCTCCGCCTCCTCCTTGCTGAGTACCCGCACGTTCTTCTTTGCGAGCTCGCCGGTAGTGGCATCGAAATCCTTGCTGCCGGCAATCCGTTGGCCCTCTACACTCTGCAGCTTTGCTTCGAAAACAGCTCCTGCCGAATCCGCCGGAGAGCTCAGGGCGGCCTTGAGATCCCAGTATACGGACTTCCGAAAACGGATGCGCTCCCGCTCCCGCTCCACGATGAGCCTGAGGCCGGGGGACTGCACGCGTCCGGCGGAAAGCCCGTAGGCGATCTTTTTCCAGATGAGCGGCGAGAGCGTGAATCCGTAGAGACGGTCGAGGATGCGGCGCGTCTCCTGCGCCTTCACCAGGCTCATGTCGACGTCCCGGTAGTTCTCCAGTGCCTCTTGAATTGCGTTCTTCGTGATCTCGTGGAACACCATCCGCCGTACGGGCACCTTCGGCTTGAGAACCTCGACGAGATGCCAGGAGATGCTCTCGCCCTCACGGTCTTCATCAGTGGCAAGCACCAGAGCATCCGACTGCTTGAGCTTCGACTTGAGCTCGCGAATGATCTTGGTCTTGCCCTTGGGCAGGATGTAGAGGGGCGCAAAGTCGTTCGCGACATTGATGCCGAGGCGGGCCCAGTCCTCCTGCTTCATGCTCTTCGGCACGTCGGAGGCGCTCTGCGGGAGGTCCCGTATGTGGCCGATACTGGCCTCGACGTGATAGTTGCTGGGGAGGAAGCGCTTGATGGTCCGCGCTTTGGTCGGTGATTCAACGATAACGAGTACGCGTTCCGACATATGGGCCGATATACTGCAAAATATCGGCACTTGGTCAATAGATCAAATCGGCACGGTCGGTGCAACATTGATGACTCATCGCAAAATGGGTATCATGTCGGCCACTATCACGACGGCTACAGCGAGGCAGAAGGAGCGTTCATGAAGGCGGTCGAGCTTGCAAAGAGCTTCAACCACAAGGAATTCGAGGATCGCATCTATGCGATGTGGAAGGAGCAGGGATATTTCTCCCCCGGTGACCCCCGGGACGTATCCGCGAAGGGTTCTCCCTTCGTCATCGTCATTCCGCCGCCCAACGTGACCGGTGTGCTCCACATGGGGCACGGCCTCAACAACAGTCTGCAGGACGTGCTGGTGCGCTACCATCGCATGCTCGGCGAGCCGACGCTGTGGGTGCCGGGGACCGACCATGCGGGCATCGCCACGCAGAACGTTGTGGACCGAAAGCTCCGCGCGCAGGGCATCGACAAGTACGACCTGGGCCGCGAGAAGTTCGTGGAGGAGACCTGGAAGGTCAAGGAAGAGCACCACGGGACCATCACCCGGCAGCTCGAGAAGATCGGAGCTTCCTGCGACTGGTCGCGCGAGCGCTTCACCCTCGATGAGGGTCTCTCTCGGGCTGTCAACGAGGTCTTCGTCACCCTCTACGAGCGGGATCTCGTCTACCGCGGTTACTACCTGGTGAACTGGTGTCCCTCCTGCGGCACGGCTCTCTCCGATGACGAGGTCGTCCACTGGGAGGAAGGCGGCAAGCTCTACCGCTACACCTATCCTCTGGAGGAAGGCTCGGGCAGCATCGAGATCGCCACCACGCGGCCCGAATCAATGCTTGGTGATATGGCGGTGGCGGTGAATCCCGCCGATGAGCGCTACACGCATCTGATCGGGAAGCATGTGACCCTCCCGCTGGTGGGCCGCAGCCTGCCCATCATCGCCGATGATTACGTCGATATGGAGTTCGGGTCGGGGGCGGTGAAGATTACCCCGGGACACGACCCCAACGACTACGAGATCGCCATGCGCCATGATCTCGAGCTGCTGAACATTCTAAACCCCGACGGCACGCTCAACGAAAACGTGCCGAAGCCCTACCGCGGCCTCAGCGTGAAGGACGCCCGGGCGAAGGTAGTGGAGGATCTCAAGGAGCAGAGCTACTACCTCGGAGACGAGGATAACCCTCATCAGATCGGGCACTGCTACCGCTGCGATACGGTCATCGAACCCTACCTGTCGGAACAGTGGTTCGTTCGGATGCGCCCGCTCGCGGACAAGGCACTCGGGGCCTGGCGTCGGGACGAGGTGCGCTTCTATCCGAAACGATGGGAGAACACCTACACCGGATGGCTCGAGAACATCCGCGACTGGTGCATCTCGCGGCAGCTGTGGTGGGGGCATCGCATCCCGGTGTGGTACGACCAGGACACCGGAGACATGATCGTCTCCCGCGAGGATCCAACGGAGAAGCCCGAAAACGCGGGGCGAAACCTCGTGCAGGATGAGGACGTGCTCGACACCTGGTTCTCCTCCTGGTTGTGGCCCTTCTCGACCCTCGGATGGCCCGAGAATACCGAGGACCTCGCGACCTTCTTCCCGACGAGTGCCCTGGTTACCGCCTACGACATCATCTTTTTCTGGGTTGCGCGGATGATCATGGCAAGCATGGAGTTCATGGGCAAGGCACCTTTCCGCGACATCTACATCACCGGGCTCATCCGCGACAAGCAGGGCCGCAAGATGTCCAAGTCCCTGGGAAACGGCATCGACCCGCTGGAGGTGGTGGACCAGTTCGGCGCCGACGCACACAAGTTCACCCTGGCCTTCCTCGCGACCTCGGGTCAGGACATCCTCCTCGAGAAGGACGATTTTCACTTCGGCTCGAAGTTTGCCAACAAGATCTGGAACGCCTCGCGCTATATCCTGATGAACCTCGAGGGGCGCACCCTTGTGCCGCGGGAGGATATCGCCCTCGGCGACGCGGACCGGTGGATCTACCACCGGCTGAACGAGGCGGCCGTCGAGGTGCGGCGAAGCATGGAGGCCTACCGCTTCTCGAACGCCACACAGGCGGTCTACGAGTTCTTCTGGAGCGACTTCTGCGACTGGTACATCGAGGCGACCAAGCTCTCGCTGTACTCCGACGACGAGGCGGAGAAGGACCGCGGGGTGTCTCTGCTCATCTACGTGCTCGAGGAGAGTCTGAGACTCCTCCATCCGTTCATGTCGTTCATCACCGAGGAGATCTTCGGCCGCCTCCCGGATTTTCCCGGCAAGGCCGAGGCCATCATCGTCGCGCCCTATCCCGAGGCAGTGGAGCGGCGGCAGGCGCCGGAGGTCGCCGTCCGGTTCGGCTCCCTGCAAGAGCTCGTGCGGCTCGTGCGCACGCTCAGAAGCGAGTTCACCATCCCGCCGGCAAAGCGGATCTCCTTCGAGGTGA
>JAAAOH010000274.1 GCA_009908925.1 Spirochaetota bacterium
GGGATCCAGGATGTGACGCCGCCTCGCGGGGGAATCGGCGGCACGACCGGCTGTGCGGTCGGGGTAGGAGAGGCGGTAAAACGGACCGACGCGAGTCCGCGTGCCGGCTTCGAGCCCATCCACCACGGCCCAGGTGTACTCGCCGGCCCGGACCGTCGGGACGTGGACCACGCCGAAGAGCGCGCGTTGCGTCGTCTCGTGGAGGTCGAAGTTCTCGTCGGGCAGCAGGAGCTCGAGCGCGACATCCTCTTCGGGAACGCCGGACTCGAGGAGCTCGGGTGTCCAGAACCCGAAGCTGCTGCTACCCGCCGCCGAGCCGTGGCGCGGGTGCGCACCGAGCGCGGTTGCGATGCGGCGGGCAGCCTCGAGCGGCGTCGCGCTTTCCTCTTCGACGGTACGCGACCACGCCGCGAGAGCCTCCGTTTCCCTCCGGTTGAGCTCGATTGACTGCGCTTCCACGAAAGAACCTCCTCACCTGCCACGCATTGTAGCAGGGGCCGGAGGCGATGGTCACGGTCGGCGGCCGCCGTCGTCGGCGTCGGTGTCGCCGGTCGCCGGCTCCGGAAGCGCAACCTCCCGCACGAGAAGGGCGCCGTGCACGAGAATCTCCGCCATTACCCGCATGAACACGAGGAAGACGATGGCCCACGCAAGAACTCCATAGGCGAGAAACCGTGCCCCGGCGGCGTTCACGATGCGGCCGCCGGCGGCAAGCACCAGCTGCCAGACCACCGACGCCCCGATTGCCACCGCGGCGGCGGGCAGGAACCTGAGGGCGGTGCGCGCACCGGCGCGAAACACCGCGTAGAAGACGACCGCTACGAGGACGACCGAGAGGCCCCGTGCAGCCCAGGGGATCAGGGTGGGATCGATTTCCGAAAGCCGCACGACCCAGCGGCCGGCGGCAGAGACGAGCGTCGCCGCGTAGACGAAGAGAAGGAACAGGGCGTTGCCTGCGAGCGCGAACAGGCGGGCACGTCCCTGGGCGACCGGACGACCGACGGCGATTGACATGGTGCGCTGCAGATCGACAAAGAGGTTATGGACCGCGAGCAGAAAGAGCGCGACGGTGATGAGTGAGAGGGAGCCCGGATTACCGGCATACCGCTCGATTCCCGCAACGAGGTCGCTTCGAACGGCCGACGGGAGGAAACCGAGAAACTCACGCTCGACGATACCGACGAGCTCCGGTGTGACGAAGAAGGAGCCGGCCACGAGCAGGACGAACAGCAGAGGCACGGATGCCAGGATGAGGCTGAAGCTCAGTCCCTTGGTCAGCAAAGCGCCGTGTATCTCGCGGTAGCGACGCCGCACGCGCAGCAGTGCCCGAAGCATGGTCGCGGCTCACTCGTCTTCCGAGGGGTCCTCGCCGGAGCCCTCGACCACTGTGAAGTTCCGCACCTTGTCCTCGCGATGCGGCCTGTCTTCCTTGATCTCCTCGATGAGGGTGACTGTTTGAAAAGGGATCATCAGATGGTCGGCCTCTCCGAAGGTTTTTCGCACTTCGTCCTCGGAGGGGTCGATGATGAGCTTGTTCTCCTCCGGGAACACGAGGTCGGTAATGGACACGAAGTACGGATGGGTGAGGTCGAGGCCCCGGGCGCGAAGCGTTACGTCCTTGTCATTCCACTTGAGATGCACGCGATACATCGACACGGTACCGGACAAGATACTCAAAGAGACGGAGAATCGGCTATGCGATGTGGCGAAAAGGCGATAGAGTCTCTGCGGGATTGGAGTCTCGGAGAACAGGAGTTTCTGAGAACAGGAGGTTGTCCCGTGAACACGCACTCCGTCAGCGGTCGTTTCCTGATCGCGCTATTGTTGCTGGCTGCCGTATGTGCCGTGCCGGCGACTGCCCAGCGCAGCACCGTCGCGTTCGTCACCATGGAGAACGCAGGCCGCGATCCTGCGGCGGATTACCTTGCCGGTATCATCGAGGGGCTTCTGCTTCTCGACCTTTCCACGCAGGAGGACATTGCCCTCGTCGAGCGGGCAAGCCTCGAAGAGGTGATCACCGAGCAGCGGCTCGGGCTCTCCGGTCTGGCCGCGCGCAGCGCAGAGGTGCAGCGGGTCGGAGAGATCCTCGGCGCGGATTACCTCGTCACCGGGGACTACGTCTTCCTCGGTGAGGAGGTCCTCATGAACGCCCGGGTGGTCAACGTCGAGACCGCGGAGACCGTGGCGTTTTCGGAACGCGGCCGTACGGAGAACACCGTTCATCGCCTTGCGGAGAAACTGGTCGCCGAGCTCACGGGCTCGCGCGTCTCGCTCACGGATCCGGTCGCAGAGCGCTCGATCATATCCATGCGTGACGAGCGTCCCGGCACCATTGCCCTGTATTCGCCGCTCATTGACGCCGAGATTACCGTCGACGGGGAGTTTGTCGGCTACACCCATGGCGACCCGACCGAGCCCGTGCTGATAGAAGACGTCGCACCGGGGGCGCGCACCGTCACCACGAATCTCGGGATTGCGTTCGGCGTGGCGGAGTTGCCGGAGTTCACCTTCTCGCCCTGGAGCGGGGAAGTGGTGGTACGGCCCGGTCGGCGCACGGTCGTGCGTGACCGCTCGAGAGCACTCAACTCCATCATCTACGATGCAATGTGGCTCGTCTCCGAGGATGAGAGCATCCCGGCCGGTGCCGACCCACTCGCGATCGAGCACGACCTCTCCTTCACCGATCGCTCCGGACGCCGGATTCCGGTTCGCCTGCGGATGCAGGCCGCGCCGGAGCCCACCGCGCTCTCCGTCTCGGCGAGCCTCGATTACGCCGGCACCTCCTACGACTTCGAACTCCTTGCAAACGAGACCGAAGGCTTCGATCTCAGCGAGGACGTCGCAAAGGTGAGGCTCGAGCTTGCCGGAGAGTGGCGCTACGGGGAGTGGCAGCTCGATTATTCGGTGCGCCGCATCGACATTGAGCAGGGAATGTTTCGGGAGTAAACGACCGGGCGCTCCGCTGCTGACGCCCCGGCGCACCTCGCCGGCCCACCTTGCCGGGACCCGCCGAGCCGCGGCATCATTGAGAATATGGACACCGCGGAAGATCTCAGACGGACCCTCAGGCGAATCGACGGGAAGGGATACAAAGCCTACAAGGACATCAAGGGCTGCTACCGCTTCGAGCGGTTCACCTTATGCATCGACCATGTGCAGGGCGATCCCTTTGCCGCCCCGAGTCGGGTGCACATCGAGGTCGATGCGGAGACGGCCGGCTTCCCGCGCTGGACGTACGAGCCGTCTGACGGCGCAGGCGGCGGCCGCAGCCGCGAGATCGCCGCCCGCGACTACATCACCCGCCGCTTTGCGCAGGCCGCGCGTCGGATCTCCGCCGGGCACCGCGGCACCGGCAAGGGCGGAATCATCGAAATCGATCGCCCGGGACAGGAGGTCCTCGAGCGTACCTCCGCCTTCATAGGCGAGAGGGGCGTGGAGATCCGGTTTTTCGTGGGCCTTCCCGCGTTCGGACGGAAGATCGCAGGCCCGCATGCCGAGGCGATGCTCCTCGAGGAGGTGCCGGAAATCGTCGCCGAGGCTGCCTTCTTCGCGGCCCTCGACGAGGAGGATCTTCAGCGGCACGTGGAGGTCGTCGAGGATGCGGACGCCCTGAGGAGCCGGCTCCCGGAGCTCGGCCTCGTGGCCTTCGTGGCCGACGGCGCCATTCTCCCGCGCAGAAGCGGCATCGACCAGCGACCCATGGCCTCCGGCGAGGCTGTTGCCTTCGAGTCACCGGCGTCACTGCGGCTGGAGGTTGAGCTTCCCAATCGAGGGCAGATCTCGGGGCTCGGGATCGGCACGGGTGTCACGCTTATCGTGGGTGGCGGCTATCATGGAAAATCGACCCTGCTCTCGGCCGTGGAGCGGGGCGTGTACGATCACGTGCCGGGAGACGGGCGGGAGCTCGTGGTATCCGACCCGTCGGCGTCGAGCATCCGCGCCGAGGACGGCAGGCGGATCGAGAAGACCTGCATCACTCCGTTCATATCCGGGCTGCCCGGCGGCCGCGATACCGACGCCTTCAGCAGCGACGATGCGAGCGGCAGCACATCGCAGGCGGCCAACATCATCGAGGGGCTCGAGGCGGGCGCAAAGGTCCTTCTTATAGACGAGGATACTTCGGCGACCAACTTTATGATCCGCGACCACCGCATGCAGGAGCTCATCCACGACCGCGACGAGCCCATCACCCCCTTTATAGACAAGGTGCGGTTGATGCATGAAGAGCTCGGCGTGTCGACCATTCTGGTTCTCGGAGGCAGCGGCGACTACTTCGACGTGGCGGATCGCGTGATTGCCATGCGTGACTACAGGCCCGTCGAGGTTACCAGTGAGGCGCGAGACATTGCGGCGCGATTTCGCACCGACCGTCGCCCCGAGGGGGGAGAGACCTTCGGACCGCGGAGCACACGCGCGCCGGAGCCGCAAAGCATCGATCCGCGGAAGGGGAAGCGCGAGATCAAGCTCACGCCACGGGGCACGTCGACGCTGGGGTTCGGTACTTACACCGTTGATCTCTCGGCGGTCTCTCAGATCGTGGACCCGAGCCAGACGCGTGCAATCGGCTGGGCCCTGGCCCGGCTTGCCTCCCGCGCCGACGGCAGGCGAACCGTGGCCGAACTCGTGGCGGAGACCGAGGAGGTCGTGCGCGAGGAGGGGCTCGACGCGCTTACCGGGCGTCCGGCCTCGGATCTGGCTGCGTTTCGCGGGCTTGAGCTTGCGGCCGCGCTGAACCGGTTGCGGAGCCTGAGCGTCGCGCGGCGGGTTTGAAAAAAGGGCGGATGCGTGTGCACCCGCCCTGTCATTTGAAACGGTAGGCCGGCGTCAACGGCGGGTCGGCGTCAGCCGAACTCGACGTTCCGCTCGATCTCGTTCTCGGGAGCCTCTTTGAGCTCGTCGAGGTAGGTCTGCACCGCTTCCTGCTGCTTCTGCTGCTCGAGGTACTGTGCAATCTGGGGCTCTACCTCTTCATACGGAGTCGCACCGCCTTCGCTCTTCTCCTCCACTCTGATGATGTGGAAGCCGAAGCGGGTCTCTACGACGTCGGAGATCTCGCCGGCCTCGAGGGCGAATGCGGCTTCTTCGAAGGGGGGGACCATCTCGCCGCGCGAGAACTGCGGAAGGCTTCCGCCGTTCTGGGCGCTGGGACCCTCGGAGTACTCGCGTGCAAGCTCGGCGAAGTCCGCGCCGCCCTCGAGTTGCTCGAGAAGGTCCTCGGCACGGGCCCGTGCTTCCTCTTTGGCCTCTTCGGTCTCGGCGTCGCGCGTATCGATGAGAATGTGGCTCGCCTTCACGCTCTGAGACTCTTCGAACATCTGCGTGTTCTCTTCGTAGAACTCACGCACCTCTTCGTCGGTGACGTCGATTCCCGAGGTCACCTCTTCTTCGAGGAGATTCTGAATGGTGAGGCTGCGGCTGATCTCACTCCGCAGCTGCTCCTCATTCATACCGGCATTCGCCAGCGCACTGGCGAAGCCTTCCTCGCCATACTGTCCCTTGTACTGCTGGATCTGTTGCTCAACCTCGCTCTCGGAGGCGCTGATGCCCTGCTGCTGCGCTTCCTGGTAGAGCAGCTCCTCGTTGATCATGCCCTCGAGGATATTTGATTTCATGTCGTTGAGCTGGGTCTCCGAGATGGGAGCGCCCTGGCTCTGGCGACGCATCTGCATCTCGTTGCGAGCCACGGCGTCGTTGAAGCGCTCGTTGGACAGGGCGCTACCGTTCACCACGGCCACGGGCTCTCCGTCCGGATCGACGGCCGGCTCGGACCCGGGTTGCGCCGGCTGAGCGTTTCCGGAGGGCTGGCTCTGCTCGCTGTCGGCCTGATCCGCCTGGTCCTGCTGCTGCTCCTGGGACTGCTGGTCTTCCTGACTCTCTTCCCGGTTGCCTCCGGCCGTGGCTGCGACCGTAACGGCGAGGCCGAGAGCAAGAGCCATCGCTATAATGCGAAATAAGCGTGATTGCATGTATGCTCCTTGTAATTTCTATATACTGCGCGAGCTCACGCGATGTCAAGGATTGTTGAGACCGGCGCGCTTCTACGCCCTACCAAAAAACTCTGTATACTCTAATGTTGCTGTAGACATGAGATCACGGAGGACGTATACTTATCCTGTTTTGACTGATCCTGTGCGACTCTCGATAGACGACTCCGATCTCGCGAAGGCGCTCGATGAGCTTGCCGTGGAGGCGCTGGATCGCCTGGACTTCGGCGTGGTCCGTATGGATCGTGCCGGGCAAGTGCTCGCCTATAACACGGCCGAGGCTGAGCTCTCGGGGCTTGCACCGACCGGCGTGGTAGGGCAGGATTTCTTCGTGCAGGTGGCACCGTGCACGAACAACTATCTCGTCGCGCAGCGCTTCAGGGACGAGGATGAGCTCGATGAGTCGATCGACTACGTCTTTACCTTCCGAATGCTTCCTACGCCGGTCAGGCTCCGCATGTTGAAGCGACCCGACTCCCCGCATCAGTACCTCGTCGTCCAACGGGCATGAGCACGCGAAACTACGAGCAGTTGTTACAGTTTCTCTATCGCGTACCCGTCGGGTTGATCGAAATCGACGGGCGGGGAGAGATTCGGCTCATGAACGCCTATGCCTCCCAGGTGCTCATGCCCGTCTCCGGGCCCTCCTGGACGGCCAATCTCTTCGACATACTCTCCCCTTATGCTCCGGAGTTCTCTTCACACATCGCCCGGCACCAGGGCGCTTTCGGCACGGTCATCTCGAACGAGCGCACCAAACTACTGGACAGCTGGTACGCGGTGACCGTGGAGCGCCTCGATGAAGACTCATACATGGTGGCCCTCCGGGATGTAACCGACGAGGTCGAGCGGGAGGAGCGCCTTCAGTTCGTCATCACCCAGGAGGCGGAACAACGCGGGCGCATGGAGATAGCCGGAAGCGTCCTCCATGATATCGGGAACGCCCTCGGCGGGCTCTCGACCAAAGTTGCCCGCCTGCTTGCGGAATCGAGCTGGCGCGAGGTGACCGAGCTCAAGCGCCTGGAGGTGCTCGTGGAGGACCAACGTGAACCGCTCGCTCGTGCGCTCGGTGCGGAGCGGCAGGCTGCGCTGTCGACGTTTCTCGCGGAGCTCGTGACCAGTCTCGAGGGGCGCGGTGACGAGGTCCGCACCACCGCCGAAGAAATGGCGCAGACCCTCGAGCATGTATCGGAGACCCTGTCTCTGCAGCGCCAGTACGCGCAGGAGTGGGCGGGAGGCGCTCGCGCCCCGGTTCATCTGATGCGGTTGATCGAGGACGCGGTTGCGATGCAGCGCTCTGGTTTCGAGAAGCGGGGCGTTGAGCTGTCACGCAGTTATCCTGATGCCACAGTGCTCGTCGCGGGAGATCGGACCAAACTGGTGCGGGTATTCGTCAATCTGGTGAAGAACGCGTTAGAGTCCTTCGACGAGCTCGAGCGAAGCGAGGCTGATCCGCCGGCTATCCACATCAGTGTTGAGTGCGCGGACACCCCGGAGGGACGCAGGGCGCGGGTTCTGGTGACGGACAACGCGGCGGGCTTCGACGTTGCGCCCCGCTCGCTCACCGAGGATGAACGGAGTACCGAAAAGGCCGGCGGCAGCGGTATGGGCCTCTACGCGGCCCGGCATATCGTCGACGCGCATGAGGGCGAGCTCTTCCTCGATAGCGACGGCGCGGGGCAGGGTGCGACGGCGACCGTTGTGCTTCCCGTGGTGGCCGCGGAGTCGAAAACAGGAGACGGCTCATGAATGAGCAACTGAACACGAGAATACTGGTTATTGATGATGAGGAGGCCATTCGCGACAGCTTCCGCGAAATACTTCTGCCGAAAGCACGCGACTACAGCGGCCTGAGTGATGCCAGTGACTCCCTGTTCGGGTCCTCGGGACCGGTGTCACGCGGCACCGAGCTCTTCGACTTCAAGCTCGACGAGGCGGTCGACGGGGAGTCCGGGGTGGAGAAGGTGCGGAAGGCGGTATCCACCGGAGTACCCTATGCGGCGATCTTCGTGGACATGCGTATGCCGGGTCGTGACGGTCTCGAGACGGTGCAGCAGATCCGTGAAATGGACGGCAGGGCGGAGATCATCTTCATAACCGCCTACAGCGACCATTCCATCGAAGAGGTGGTCGACCGCGCCGGCGCGAATGTCGGCTACCATACCAAGCCTTTCGCACCCGAGGAGATCCGCCAGCTCGCCACCAAAGCCGTATACGAGTGGAACAAGACCCGCAATCTCGAAAGTCTGATCACCATCATCTCCGATTTGCGGGCAACGCAGTCCCAGCTCGATCTGCTTCTGAACAACGTACTCCATCAGGTTGCCGAGCTCGTGGGTTCGGGATCCGCACTCATCGCGTTTCGCGGGCAGGATTCGCGGTACCGCAAGCATATCGGTATCGGTCGCCTCGCCGATGAAGGTGTGGCCGAGAAGTATCTCAGCACGCTCCCTCAGGTGCCTGAGGGTGAAGTCGTGCAGGGCGATGAGTCGATCTACTTCCCGATGGACAAGTATGGCGTGGTTGCTCTCTTCGAGAACAGCGAGCGCGCGCTCAACAACGATCGGGTCTACATGGTTCGCCTCTTTCTCGAGCAGGCCGCGCAGGCCATCGATAATGCCGAGCTGCAGGAAGAGCTCATCCGAAACGAGAAGCTCTCGGCGGTGGGGCAGGGAATAAGCATGGTCGCACACGACCTCCGGTCACCCCTCGGCAACATCATCTCACTCGTTGAGCTCGTGAAGATGAGCGACGACGAGCCCGAAGAGGTGCCACGCTACCTCGAGCTGATAAAGCAATCCGCCGAGAATGCTGCGACCATTGTCACGGATATTCTCGACTTCACGCGCAACACCGAAGTCGAGAAGCAACGGGTAGAGGCGAGTCAGGTCATACGACGCGTCGTGGACGATGCCGCCCGACGGGACACCGAGAAACAGGTCCGGATCGAGGCACGTGATTCCGAGGGGGTCGAGGTGCTGTGCGACTTCAGCAAGATGCAGCGGGTCCTCTCGAACCTCGTGCGGAACTCCGCCGAGGCTCTCACGAACGCCGGTGTCGCTGATCCGGTAGTGTCCATCGGTGCGGAGACCCGTGATGATGTGACTCACTTCGTGGTCTCGGACAACGGACCGGGGCTGCCGGAGGAAGTTCGCAGCCGGCTGTTCGTGCCGTTCGTGACCCAGGGCAAGCATGGCGGTAACGGGCTGGGGCTTGCGATCGTGAAGCGGTTCGTGGACGCGCACGGGGGCACGATCGAGGTGGACACCGGCGAGGGCGGCACCACCTTCGATATCGCACTGCCGACTACAGAATGTGCTTGAGGAACTTCTGGGTGCGCTCGTGGTCGGCGTTGTCGAAGAGCTCGGACGGTGCCCCGGTCTCCACGACCCGCCCCTCGTCCATGAAGACGACCGTGTCCGCTGCCGCGCGGGCAAATCCCATCTCGTGGGATACAACCAGCATGGTCATCCCCTCTCTCGCCAGGTCCAGCATGACGTCGAGGACCTCTTTGATCATCTCGGGGTCGAGTGCGGAGGTCGGCTCGTCGAAAAGCATCACCTTGGGGTCCATGGCCAGGGCACGGGCAATTGCCACGCGCTGCTGCTGTCCACCGGAGAGGTGGCGCGGGTAGGTATCGGCCTTGTCGGCGAGCCCGACGCGCGCGAGAAGCTCCCGGGCACGCGGCTCCGCCTTGTCGCGGGATACGTGTTTCACCGATCGCGGCGCGAGGGTGATGTTATCGAGGGCGGTGAGGTGAGGGAAGAGGTTGAAGTCCTGAAAGACCATCCCCACCTCCTCGCGGATCTTCCGGATATCCCCGTGGGGATCCGTCACGCTGTCGTTGTCGATCCAGATCTCGCCGCCTGTGAGAGTCTCGAGACGATTCACGCAGCGAAGCAGGGTGCTCTTGCCGCTACCCGAGGGGCCGATCACCAGAACCACCTGCCCGGCCTTTACGTCGAAGCTTACCCCGCGCAGGGCTTCCACGTTTCCGAATACCTTCTGCGCGTTCTTTATACGTACTCTAGCTTCCGCTTCGGCCAAGACGATCCTCCATGATTCCGACGAGCTTCGAAAAGAACAGGGTCAGCACGAGATACATGAGTGCCACGATGGTGTAGGTCTCGAAATATTCGAAGCTCGTGGAGGCGAACTCGCGACCGCGACGGAGCAGGTCGGAGACTGCGAGAATGGACACCAGCGAGGAGTCCTTCAAGAGCGCGATGAACTCGTTTCCCACCGGCGGCAGGATGGTACGTATCGTCTGCGGCAGGATCACCCGGCGCAGCGCCTGCCCGCGATTCATGCCGAGGGCGAGCGCGGCCTCCATCTGTCCCTTGGGTATCGAGGAGATCCCCGCGCGAAAGATCTCGCCCATGTAGGCTCCGTAGCAGACCGACATGGCAATGATGGCCGCGAGCAGTCGCGGCACCTGCACGAAGGCTCCGAGCGCGTAGTAGATGTAGAACAGCTGCACCAGCAGCGGGATGCCGCGGATCACCTCCACGTAGACCGTGGCGATTCGATTGATGATGGTGTTCCGCGAGATCCGGCCGAGGCCGGTGATGAGCCCGATGACGAGGGCGATCACGATGGAGATCACCGTCACCTGAAA
>JAAAOH010000289.1 GCA_009908925.1 Spirochaetota bacterium
CGGCGGCTGGATACCCAGGTCTCGTAGCTCCTGCTGCCGCTACCCTCGGGACACGCAGCGGCAAGCACGATCTCGCCCTGCGCTCGCGTGATGAGCGAGGCGTGGGCCAGCCCCTTCTGCGCCTGATAGACGTTGATATCCTTGGGATGACCACCGGGAGAGGCAATGACGAGATCGAAGGGCTCATCGACCTCGACCACATAGAGCTCACGCACGCGCGGCATGCCGACGCGCATTACCTCGGCCGGCTCTCCGGCAATCACCTGCACGATCTTTTTGTGGTCGTTCAGAATGGCGTTCAGCGCCAGGTCAACCTTAAGCATCCGCCCCATTTCCTCTACGTCCTGGCGGGCAGGGTTGTCCTCGAAATGACCGAGCATGGCACCGGGGAGGGTCATCATGGCGTGGTTTGTGTTGATGGTCTCACGGCCGGCGAGGCCGATCACCGCGCTCTTCACGCCGCCCGAGTATCCCATGAACTGATGCGGCTCGATGTTCCCGATGACGATGCGAAGGTCCGCCTCGACGAAACGCCGGTTCACCTGCACCGGTGTTCCGCGGCTCGTGGTGCCGAGGTCTGCGAGGTTGTCTTCCTCGCCTACGTCATGTGAGACGACCCGGTACCGTTCGACGATGTCCGAGGGGAGGATTGCGGTGAACTCATCCGGCCGCATCGGTGGATGGGTGCCGGTCGCGATGACGAGGGTGATGTGGTCTCGTGCGATCCCGTGCGACTCGAGCCGCGCGAGGAGCGGCGGAAGGAGCTCTCCGTGGGGAACCGGCCGGGTCTTGTCGTTCACCGCGATGGCCACGGTGGGTCCGCCAGGAGAAGCTGCGCCGTCGGCGGCTGCCCCGCTCACCGGGCTCCAGCGGCTCCAGGAGAACTCGCCGACCGGCGCCTCGAGGGCCGCCTCGACCGCCCGGCGCGGCTCTGAAACGGGCTCCACCGGATGCGGCATGACGCGGTGAACATCCCACGCGTCGGGCAGATCGAAGGTCTGTGATTCTTTTCCGTAGGGAATGGTGAATCGTGCCATCGGCGACAGCACCGCACGGCCCCTCGCGCCGGCCGGGCCGACGCGGGACCGCAGTGCACCTTATGCGCTCCGGTAGAGCTTGGTCAGGACGAACTCGTTGTGCCGCAGCGCCTCTGCGGCGGTGAGCCGTCCGCGCACGGTGTGCGCCATCACATCGAGTACGGAGTCGGCCGCCTGGTCGAGGTTCATCTCGAGGCGCAGCATTGCCGAGAGGTCGACGTCCACGTGCTCGCTCATGGTCTCGATGGTCAGCGGGTTCGCCGTCACCTTCATCACGGGGATAATGGGGTTTCCGATGATGTTCCCCTGGCCCGTGGTGAAGAAGTGCAGCACCGAGCCGCCGGCCGCAGCAAGCGTCACCATCTCCGCGGCGGCACTGGAGCTGTCCATGAAGTGGAGCCCCGGCCCGGAGGGCGCCTGCGCCGGCTTCAGCACCGAGGTGAGCTTGTTGTTGCCCATCTTCTCGACATTTCCGAGAGCTTTCTCCTCGATGGTGGAGAGACCTCCCCGGATGTTGCCCTCCGTCGGCTGAGAGCCGAGGAGATCCGCGCCGGTGCCGATGATGAAGTCCTGGTAGTCCTGAAAGGTCTTGAGGAACTCCTGCTTGACGGCGTCGTTTATCGCGTTGTTGGCGATGATGTCCTCACCGCCGGTGGTTTCGCTCGTCTCGCCGAAGATAGCGGTGGCGCCCTCGGAAAGCATACGCTCGAACACGCGGCCGATCGCCGGATTCGAGGCAAGACCGAGGGTGGTGTCCGACTCGCCGCACTTGGCGCTCACCATGAGATCGCCGAGCCCGATAGGCTCACGGGGAATCTCTGAGGCCCACTGCACGAACTCCTTGGCTTTACGTGATGCGGCCTCGATGGTCTTGAGGTCACCGTTTCGCTCGATGTCGAAGGCGGCCACGGGCTTGCCGGTCTCGGCGATGCCGTCGGCGATGCGCTTCGTCCACTTCGGCTCGATGCCGATGACGATGGCTGCGGCGATGTTGGGGTTCCGCCCGGTGCCGATCAGTGTGTCGAAGGTAAGCTCGAGGTCCTCGCCGAACTGCAGCCGCCCGTAGGGATGCGGCAGAGCCATGACGTCACGAATGAGATAGGAGACGCCCTCGGCGGCGGCATTCGAAATATCGTCCACGGGAATGACGGCAACATAGTTCCTGACGCCGACCCGACCGTTCTCTCGTCTGTATCCGGTAAGCTGTAGATCCTGTGCCATTACGCCCACCTCTTGCTCTTGATGTTATGCGTGTGGACGTGCGCGCCGGCCTTGATCGGCTGCGTCGCCCGCCCGATGCTGCGTCCGTACTTGATGACATCCTTCTCGGCGTCGAGATCGCGCACGGCAATCTTATGGCCGAGCGGAACATCATCTACTGCGTCCACAGTCGCTATCTTGTCACCCTCGAGCGTAACCGCCTGCACCGAGGTGCCGCGTGCAACGTCCTGCACCACGACGGCGACATCGTCATCGGGTGTATGCATGAGTGCACCGTGTTTCATCTGTTCCAACCTCCGAATATTGACGCGTTCACAATGGTTTCTTACAATAAGAAACTAATTATAGGTTCTTCTTACCGCGAGGGAATCAGATTGTCAAGTGTGCGCCGGGAAAACAGATCGGCGCACCTCCCTGATTCGGGTGAGAAACAACCCCCATTTAGTAAGGAGCACGAGTATGAAATTTTTCCTGGATACCGCGGACCTGCAACAGATCGAGGACGTGAAGCGCCTCGGGATGCTCGACGGTGTCACCACCAATCCCACCCACGTGTCGAAAACCGGCGCGAACCCGTCGGAGCTCTACCCGAAGATCTGCAAAATGGTGGATGGCCCGGTGAGTCTCGAGACGGTCGGCCTCGATGCGGACACCATCGTCGACGAGGGACGCACCCTGGCGAAGATTGCCGACAACGTCGTGGTAAAGGTACCCATCATGAAGGAGGGTCTGGTCGCGGTGAAGCGCCTGACCGCCGAGGGAATCAGGACGAACGTGACGGTGACCTTCTCCGCCTCCCAGGCGCTGCTCGCGGCAAAAGCCGGTGCGAGCTACATAAGCCCCTTCGTCGGCAGACTGGACAACGTCTCCACCGAGGGCATGGAGCTCGCACGGCAGATCCGGCAGATATACGACAACTACGGGTTCGAGACCGAGCTCCTCGTCGCAGCCGCGCGGCATCCCATACACGTGGTTGAATCGGCGCTCATCGGAGCGGACGTCATCACCCTCAGTTACGATATCCTCATGATGCTCTACGATCATCCGCTGACCGACGCCGGCATCGAGACATTTCTGAAGGACTGGGAAAAGGTCCCCAAGTAGCGCCGCAAATCACGCTCGCCGGCGAAAGGAAGTATGACTATGGATACGAAAAAACTCTATGTAGACGGAGCGTGGGTCGAGACGGGAGAAACGTTCACCGTCGTGGACCCCGGTACCAAGAAACCCCTCGCCCAGGTGGCCTCGGCCGGACGGGAGCTCACCAGGAAGGCCGTGGAGTCGGCCGAGCGGGCCCTTCCCGCCTGGCGACGAACGACCGGCATGAAGCGGGGTGATTACCTGCTTGCGGTCGCCGACTGTCTGGGAAAACGCAGCGAGGAAATCGCGAAGACCGTTACACAGGAGAACGGCAAGCCGCTTCGCGAGAGCCGCGGTGAGGTAAAGGTGGCCATCGACCACCTGCGCTGGTTCGCCGAGGAGGCCCGGCGCGGCTACGGACGCATCATCCCCCACCAGGCAGACGGCAAGCGCCATCTCGTTCTCAAGCAGCCGATCGGCGTGGTCGGCCTCATTCCGCCCTGGAACTTCCCGCTCGTGCTCTCGGTCCGGAAGGCCGCGCCCGCGCTGGCCGCCGGATGCACCGCCATCCTGCGTCCCGCCCGGCAGACACCGCTCTGCGCGATTCAGCTTGCGGAGTGCTTCGAAGAGGCCGGCATACCGAAGGGCGTGTTTCAGATGATCACCGGTCCCGGCGCGCCCATCGTCGACGAGTTCATGGAGAACCCGGCGGTGCGCAAGATCAGCTTCACCGGCTCCACGGAGGTCGGAAAGCAGCTCATCGAGAAGTCGGCAAAGAAGGTCACCCATCTCTCCCTCGAGCTCGGCGGCCACGCACCCGTGCTCGTGTTTGCCGATGCCGACCTCGACCTCGCCGTCGAGGGAGCGCTCATCACCAAGTTCCGCAACACCGGCCAGTCCTGCATCGCCTCGAACCGGATCTACGTGGAGCGCTCGGTCTACGAACAGTTCCTCGAGAAGTTCGTCGCACGGACGAAGGAGCTGAACGTCGGGTATGGCCTCGAGGAGGACTCAGACATCGGTCCCGTTGTCAACGAGGAGGGTTTGCAGAACGCACTCTCCCACATCGAGAACGCGAAGCAGGCCGGCGGACGCGTGATGTGCGGCGGAAAAGCCGTCGAGGGCAAGGACGGCTTCTATCTCGAGCCCACGGTCATCGCGGACGTTCCCGACGACGCGGCCTGTATGCGCGAGGAGACCTTTGCCCCCGTTGCCCCGGTGGTCGCCTTCGACACCGAAGCCGAGGCCATCGAGAAGGCCAACAACACCCGCTACGGTCTCGCCGCCTATGCCTACACCAACGATCTCAACCGCACCTGGCGAATCGGCGAAATGCTCGAGGCGGGCACCATCGGCCTCAACGACGCCGTACCGTCGACGAGTAATGCACCCTTCGGCGGAATGAAGGAGAGCGGCATCGGCCGTGAGCTCGGCATCGAGGGCATGGAGGCTTTCCTCGAGACCAAGCACCTGTCCATCGGGGGCGTCAAGGACAGCCCCGAATAAGGCCGGCAGCCGCGGCCGCCGATCATGACGACTACGACCATCCTGCTGCTCGCCGCCATCTACCTGGCGGCGAGCTTCGTTCAGGGCCTCACCGGGTTCGGCATGGGTCTCATCGCCGTACCGCTCATCGCGCTCATGTTCGGGCCGCAGACGGCGGTCGGGATGGTCCTGTCGGTGGGCATCGCCGTGGGGCTCACCAACTTCCTGCTTCACCGAAAGCAGTGCCAGTACCGGCGCGTGCTGCCGCTCGCGCTTCTGAGCTATCCCTTCGTCCCCATCGGTGCATACTTTCTCGAGAGCGTGAGCGCCGATCTCGTGATGATCATCCTCGGCGCGGTCATCATCGCGCTGACCCTTTTCGCATGGTTCGCACAGTCGCGGCTTGTGATGGTGATGCAGACTCACGGCGTGGGCGCCGCATTCGCCGCCCTCGCCGGCCTGCTGCTTGGTGCCTTCTCGACCTCCGGCCCGCCCATGGTCGCTTACTTCTACGCCGGCGACACCGACAGAATGCGCGCCAAGGCAAACACGCAGCTCTTCTTCGCAAGCACCACCGCGGTTGCCGTAGCCATCCACGCCGTCGCCGAAAACGTCACGTGGTGGACCCTCGCCTGGGGCCTTCCGTTCATCCCCGTCATCTATCTGGCCACACACCTCGGCGTCGCGGTCTCGTTTCGTGTACCCGTTGCGCGCTTCAGGATTCTCACCGACATTGCCCTCATCGGGCTCGGGGTAGCGCTGATCGGCGGAAATCTCTGAGGCGGGCGGCCGGGCCTCGTGCCGGCCGTGCAGCAGGCCCCCATCACCCCCGCCGGCACTCCCCTACCAGGCGGTATAGCCGCCGTCGAGGACCATGTTGTGGCCTGTCATGTAGGCCGCGTCGTCCGAGACGAGGTAGAGCACGGCGCGGGCGAACTCGCGGGGCTCGCCGAGGCGTCGCACGGGCGTGTTATCGAGCTGCAGCTCCTTGAACCCCGGCATTACCTGTGAGCGCTTTCCCATCTCCGTCGCCATATAGCCGGGGCTGATGCAGTTGACGGTGATGTTGTACTGCGCCCATTCCACCGCGAGCACGGTCGAAAGCGAGACGATGCCGCCTTTCGATGCCGAGTAGGGGCCGAGGCCGACGAGCCCCTTGTTGGCAACGAGCGCCGACATAGAGGCCACGTTGACGATACGGCCACGGTTCTGCGCGATCATGAGCTTTGCGACGGCCTTGTTCATGAAAAAGGTGCCGCTGAGGTTGGTCTCGATGACCTGGTGCCAGTCGGACTCCGGGACCGACTCCATGGGGAGCCAGTTGCCCTCCTCGTCTTTCTGCGTGCTGCCGCGGGAGATGCCTGCGCAGTGCACCAGAATGTCCACGGTGCCGAAGCGCTCGGCCACAGCTTCCACGATGGAGGACACCGCCGTCGCATCCGAAACGTCGAGCGTGTAGGCCTCGGCCTCGGAGATCGCGTCGAAATCCCCGGCGGCCTGACGTGCGGTTTCCTCGGAGACATCCACGACGGCGATACGCGCACCCGAGCGCGCGAGCGCATCGGCGGCGGCGTATCCGAGCCCCCGACCCGCACCGGTTACCAGTGCGACTCGTCCTGTCAGTTCCTGATGCGTGTCTTGATGCATGTCCGCTCCTCTTCTCGGCTGGCCCCGCGGCTCGGTTGACCCCACGGAGTCGTCGGTATATCATATCGTGGTACGATACAGAAAGGAACCCACATGGCACTGATTTTCGTTAACCTGAAGCGATTCGACGTCCCGCGCTCGGCCGGCGGTATCTGCCCCTCCGATGACCCCGGTTCGTGGGCGGCCGAGGTCATCAACGAGACGGTGAGCGCGGGGCAGGCCGCCCGGGAGGGCGTGGAGGTGCTCTACCTCCTGCCGGAGGCACTCGTGCTCCCGGCGGTCAACGCGGCACGCGCCCACCCCGCCGACGCGACCTCGGGCCTTAGCATCGGCTGTCAGGGCGTGTTCCGCGAGGACGTCACCGCGGGAGGCAACTTCGGCGCCTTCACGACCAATCTCCCCGCGGCTGCCGCGCGTAACCTCGGTGCGGAATGGGCCATCGTCGGCCACTCCGAAGAACGCAAGGACAAAGTCGGTATCATGGCGGCCTACGATGCGGACATCAACTCCGACTCCCGCCGGCGCGAAGCCGCCCGGGCGGCCGTCGACGGCCTCCTCAACGCGGAGGTACACAGGGCATTCGGGTCCGGGCTGGATGTCCTCTTCTGTGTGGGCGAAACGGAAGAAGAAACTTCAGAGGTCGAGGCCACCCTCGAGGCCCAGGTACGGCGGGGCCTCGACGGCCTCGGCTCTCTCTCCAGGGACCGGCGTGTTGTAATCGGCTACGAGCCGATATGGGCGATCGGCCCCGGAAAGACACCGCCCGACGGCAAGTACATCGGCTTCGCAGCAGACGTCATAAAGCGCGCGGGTCGGAAGCACTTCGGAATCGACATCCCCGTAGTCTACGGTGGCGGCCTCAAGGAGGCCAACGCGGCGGAGATCGGCGCAGTCTCCCAGATAGACGGCGGGCTCGTCGCGCTGACCCGCTTCACCGATCCTATCGGCTTCGATCCTGCCGACCTCGTGAAGATTATTGATGGGTACACGGCCGCTGCCGGGGGCGGGGTCACGCCGGGCGGGGCCGGAAAGGACGGAGGCGCGTAATGTCGGGCAACCTGCTCGTGGCGCACGGTGGCGGACCGACCGCGGTTATCAACTCGTCGCTTGCCGGTATCATCACCACGGCCCGCAATGATCCACGTATCAACAAAGTCTTCGGCGCCCGCCGCGGCATAGAAGGCGTGATCGCCGGCGACCTCGTGGACCTTACCGACTTCAGCGCGCAGGATACCGAGGTGCTCGCACGGACGCCGGGCTCGGCGCTCGGGAGTTGCCGTTACAAGGTGAAGGAAGAGGACCACGCCGCGATTCTGAAAACACTCGAGGAACACGGCGTGGAAGTGTTTCTCTACAACGGTGGAAACGACTCGATGGACACCTGCCTCAAGGTTTCCCGTCTCACCGACGATGTCGGCGTCATCGGGATCCCCAAGACCATCGACAACGACCTCGCCGCAACCGATCACAGCCCCGGTTTCGGCAGCGCCGCACGGTTCTATGCGTTTTCCGCGGTGGAGCTCGCCCTCGACGTGGCGGCCCTCGACATCCACGTCTCCGTCCTCGAAGTGATGGGCCGGAACGCCGGGTGGCTAACCGCAGCGACCGACCTTGCCTGGGAGATAGCCGACGCCGGCCCGCAGATGGTGCTCGTACCCGAGCTCGACTTCGACGAGGAGCGCTTTCTCGACACGGTGCGCGACCACTGGAGCCGCGGCCGCGGCTTCGTCATCGCCGCAAGTGAAGGGCTCACCGGCCCCGACGGCACGGCGCTCGTGGAAGAGAAGAGTGGCGCGGCCGTGGACGCCTTCGGCCATGCACTGCCGGGCAACGTCTCGATGCACCTCGCCGGTCTCATCCGTGATCGCCTCGATATCCGGGCGCGGAGTGAAAAGCCGGGGCTCATCGGCCGGGTGAGCCGCGCCAACGTATCGGAGATCGATCGGCGGGAAGCGATAGACGCGGGCTCCTTCGCCGTGCGAGCCGCGCTCGACGGCGAGACCGGCAAGATGATTGCCCTCTCACGCGTCTCCTCGCCGCCCTATCGGAGCGAGCCGGTCCTCGTTCCCCTCGAGGATGTGGCAAACGTGGAGAGAGCCCTTCCCGAGACCTACATGGATGCAGACCGTTTTCGGACCACGCCTGCATTTGCCGAGTACGCCCTGCCGTTGTTGAGCCCGCCGTTCCCGCAGTACTTCCAGCTTCACTGACCGGGAATCCGCCGCCCGTTCGGGCCTCAGTGCGTCGGTATGTCGACGAAGAAATCCCGAAGCACCAGCAAGGCGGCGCCCATGGTGTGCCCGGTCGGATCGAGGGGAACGTAGCGCAGGTCGAAGTCGATATCCGGCAGAAGCTCTGCGGAAACCACCTCGCGAAGCATGGCGATGACCGAATCGCCGTCGGGGCCGAAGTGGCCGCTGATGAGAATATTCGTGATGTCGAGGACGATGATGAGATGGGCGATCCCGATGCCGAGATACCGCGCGAAGGCATCGATGATCTCCCGCGCCGCGCTCTCGCCCTCTGCGGCGCGGGAGAAGAGGTCGCTGAGCCCGGCGTGGACGCAGCGGGGATCATCATCGGAACACCACGAGGGGTCGCCGAGCACCTCGTGGCGGTACCTCTCGGCCAGATGCCGCTGATTCACCACCGCCTCGAGACAACCGTATGCCCCGCATCGACACTGGGCACCGTGTCCAACCTTCATGTGTCCGACTTCTCCTGCAAGCCCATGGACGCCGACGTAGAGCTGACCGTTCTGGAATATTCCCGTGCCGAGGCCCGTACGGATGGAGACGAACACGAAATCGCTCGAGGCGAAGGTTTCATTGCTCCACTTCTCGAAGGCGGCGTAGGAGTGGGTGTTCGTTCCGATGCGCACGAGGGTGTCGAAACGGGCGCTCAAAACCTCCTCGAGCTTTCGTGCTTCGGACTCGTTCTCCTTGCGCGACCGCGTAGGGAATCCGATCCCCGGGATGCCGATCCCCACCCCGGCGAGGTCCGAAGAGTCGATATCGTGCTCGGTGCAGAACCCGGAGAGGGCTCCTTCAAAGAATCGTGCCGTATCCCCGGAATCCGGGTCGACGGGCGTCGGATGCATCGTCGCACCGAGCACGGCTCCGGCGAGGTTGGTGAGCACCAGACGCGTCGTTTTGTATTCCACGTCGATGCCTACCGCCAGTGGGCGGTCGGTACGCAAACCATAGAGGTTGGCGCGGCTTCTGGGTGTGTCGTCGGTGGTGCCGGTCTGCAGGATCAGACCGTCGTCGGTGAGCTGATTGATCACCTTCACCACCGTCGCCCACCCCATGCGCCCGTGTCTGGCGAGGTTCGCCTTGGTCTGCGGTCCCCACTTACGGAGCAGAGTGATCACCCGTCGCTTACTTTCGGTGAGTTGGGTGATGTCGACGGTATCCCGCGAGCTCAGAAGAACCCTCCTAAAAAGAGATACAACCCCATACCGATGAGGAAGACATCGGTGACGGTTCGAAATGTAGCGACCGGTAGACGCTTGGACAATACCGCCCCCAGCTTCGTCCCAACGAGAACGAAGGGCGCGAAGGGCAGCGAGTACAGCAGGGTCATCCGATTCACACCACCACCCACCGCATGGGCCGCAATAATGATGCCGGTGACGAGGACGTAGAAGAACTGTGCGTTCGCCTTGGCCCGCATGCGGTTCTCATCGGTCGCGTAGAGGTAGCCCACGATGATGGGACCGGGCGTCGAAAATGCCCCCGCGACCACACCCGAGACTGCGGTAAACCCCAGCGCGACGTCACGCCTTCCGAGTACCGCACGCGCACCCGAGGCGATGATCATGCTGCCGGCCGCCTGTGCCGGCGTGGTGAACAGGAGCGAGAGCATCGGCACGAGAATCAACCCGTAGGCGAATCCGGTGAGGCCCTGCACGAAACTCGCCGTCGTATAGAGAGCGGCAAGCAGGACGATGCTCCCGATGCTCATATCCGCCGGCAGTCCTCAGGCACGTCCCGCACTCCCTGTCAGGCGAATGATGGTACGGATGTCTTCTTTCACCCGGTCCTTGGCGTAGCGGCAGAGGCGCCAGATATGCCCC
>JAAAOH010000355.1 GCA_009908925.1 Spirochaetota bacterium
CTACGACACGCTCCTCCTCGAGGATCCGGAGAACGAGGACCTTCTGCTCTCATCGGCGAGCGCCTACGTAAGCTACGCAAACGGCTTCCTGCAGACCCCGGCCACCATGCTCGACCAGGCGGAGTACGAGCGCCGCGAGGAGCTCGTTTCCCGGGCCAAGAATCTCTATATCCGCGGCAGAGACCGCGCGCTCCGGGCGCTCGAGCTCCGCTACCCCGGATTCACCGAGAGCGCAAAAAGCGAGGACCCCGCGGTGCTTGCGGAAACCGTCGCCGAAGACGTGCCATATCTCTACTGGGCCGCCGCCGGCTGGCTGGGAGCGGTGTCCACCGATCCCTTCGACATTGGACTTTCCATGCAGGCGGCACGCGCGGGGGCGCTTATGGACCGCGCCTTTGAGCTCGACCCGGACTACGACGACGGCGCCATCCACGAGTTCTACATCGCCTACTACGCGGGCCTTCCCGAGGGTCTCGGCGGCAGCCGCGAGAAAGCGGAGCACCATTTCCGGCGGGCGGTCGAGCTCGCCGACGGCAGGAAGGCCTCACCCTACGTTGCCCTCGGAACCTCGGTTGCCATCCCGCAGCAGGACATTCGCCGATTCGTCGACCTCATGGAGCAGGCTCTCGAGGTGGACGCCGAGGCCTATCCGCGGTACCGGCTTATCAATACGATTAAGCAGGAGGAGGCGCGATTCTACCTCGACAACCTGGGTCGATTCTTCGTCGTCGGCCTCGATGAGCTCGAGAACACAGAGGAGACAGAGGAGGAAGATGAATGAGACGGTCCATCGCGGCCCTTGCCCTGGCGTTTGCGATGCTGGTGGGAACAGCCGGAACCGCGAGCGCATTCACGCTCAAGATTGCAAGTGCAGCTCCCGAGTCCTCACCGTGGGGGCGGGCGCTCAATCGCATTGCGGCCGACTGGCGTGAGATCTCCGGGGGACAGGTTACTCTGCAGATCTTCCACAACGGCATCGCCGGAGAGCAGAACGATATCATTCGAAAGATGCGAATCGGCCAGATCCAGGGGGCACTGTTCACCAGCGATTCTCTGGCGCTTCTTTCCGATGAAATCTTCGCCCTCTCGGCGCCCGTGCTCATCCGCTCGGACGAGGAGCTCGACTACGTCTTCGAGCGGTTGCGTCCCGACATCGAGGAGTCCATCGAGGGCACCCAGTTCGAAGTGATCGGGTGGTCAAAGGCGGGCTGGGTGAACTTCTTCGCGAACGAGCCCGTACGGCGCCCGGCCGACCTGAAGGATCTGGCGCTCGCTGTCGGTGACGACCAGCCCCAGACCGCGCGCGCCTTTCGCCGCATGGGATATGAGGTCGTGCCGATGCGACAAAACGCCCTCCTCACATCCCTCAACAGCGGCATGGTAGACGCGTTCTACGCAAGCCCGATCGCGGCTGCCGGATTCCAGTGGTTCGCGCGCGCGCAGAACATGCTGGATCTCGACGTAGCCCCCTTCCTCGGATCCTTTATCGTGACACAGCGCTCGTGGCGCCGCGTATCCGATGATATCAAGCCGGATCTCGTAGCCTCGGTCGAGCGCGAGGCCCGCCGGCTCGGCACCGACGTCAATGAGCTCGAAGCGGAAGCGATAGAGACCATGACCGAGTACGGTCTCAACATCATCGAGCTCTCGGAATCCGAGCGCGACCGGTGGTTCGAAGAGTTCGAGAACAGTCTCGAGGTCACCGTGGGCCCGGTCTTCGACGAAGACACCTATCGCCGGATCCAGCGCTATCTCGAAGAATACAGGAGATAGCGTGTCGAGCCCCCACGTGCTCCTGCCCGAGCATCCGCTCGGCCGCGGCTTCCGTGTGCTCGAGAATGGTGTGGCCGTGGCCGCGCTCTTTCTCCTTGCAGCGTTTCCCCTCCTCGAGATCCTGCTCCGCACGGTCTTCGCAACAGGCATTCTCGGGCAGAGTGCGTATCTCGTGCATCTCGTGCTCGTCCTCGCCTTCGTCGGCGGGATGATCACCGCCCGTGAGGGACGCCACCTCTCCATTTCCGGCGGCTACGGAACCAGGCGCTCGCGAGTGCGCACCGTGCTCAATGACGTAACCGGCTTCATTTCGGTCACCATCGCTGTGGCATTGGCCTGGAGCGCGCTCTCGCTCGCCGTCGTCGGGTTCACCGCCGGCCAGATGGTCGGCATCGTTCCGACGAGGGTGTTCGTTGCCGTCATCCCCATCGGACTGCTCGTGATGGCCCTGCGCTTCACCCGCAGCGCCACGCTGAAGCCGGCGCAAGTTGCCGTCGGCGTTTCCGGCTTCCTGATCGGTAGCTTTCTCGCTCTCCCCGCCGTGGCAAACGTCGCCTACATGATCGCGCCACAGCTGCCGGCCTGGTTCGAGGGTCTGCTCGATATCTGGTACCGTGCGGTGCCGCGGATCGCGATACCCCTTCTCGTGATCATCGTCGCCTCGGCGTTTCTCGGCACGCCGCTTTTCATCGTGCTTTCCGGCGCCGCGCTGCTTCTCTTCGCGCGCGTCGGCGGCGCCCTCGAAGTAATTCCCAACGAGGCCTATAACGTCCTCACCGACAGCACCATCCCGGCGATACCGCTTTTCACCTTCACCGGCTACATCCTCTCCGAAAGCAAGGCCGGCGAGCGGCTCGTCGACCTGTTCCGGGCGTGGTTCGGATGGCTGCCCGGCGGTCTGGTGATAGCAACGGTCCTCGTCTCCGCGTTCTTCACCTCGTTTACCGGTGCTTCGGGCGTGACCATTCTCGCGCTCGGCGGGTTGCTGTATTACGTCCTCTACACGCGCGGCGAGCATACGGAAGGCTTCACGGTCGGCCTTCTCACCTCGACGAGCAACGTCGGACTCCTCTTCCCGCCGAGCCTCGCCATCATCATCTACGGAACCATTGCGCAGGTGAACATCTTCCACATGTTCCTCGCCGGCATCGTCCCCGGAACCCTCATCGCACTTGCGTTCATCGCGATAGGGGTGGTGGTCTCCATACGACGGGGAAACACACGTCGCCCGTTCGAGCCGCGCGAGGCGATGTCCGCGCTGACGTCGGCGATGTCGGAGATCATGCTGCCCGTCGTCATCGTCGTGGCCTTCTTCTCCGGTCTGACGACGCTCGTGGAAACAGCCGCGCTTGCGGTCGCCTACGTCCTCGTGGTGGAGGTTGCGGCACGGCGCGAGATACCGCTCGGACGCCTGCCGGAGGTGGCGCTGAAGTGCATCACGATCGTCGGCGGTGTGCTCATCATCCTCGGCGCCGCGCGAGGCCTGAGCTTCTATATCGTCGATGCGCAGGTTCCCGTCATTCTCAGAGACTGGATGCGGGATCACGTGACGAGTCGGTTCGTGTTTCTGTTGATTCTAAACGGCGCGCTGCTACTGACCGGCTGCCTCATGGACATATTCTCGGCGATACTCATTGTCGCACCCCTGGTGGTACCCCTCGGTGAGCTCTTCGGCATCGCGCCGGTGCACCTCGGGGCAATCTTCATAGCAAACCTCGGGCTCGGATTCATCACCCCGCCCGTCGGCCTGGACCTCTTTCTCTCCTCCTATCGCTTCAATGAATCCATGCCGCGGCTCTACCGATTCGTGCTCCCCTTCTTCGCCGTGGAGCTCGCTGTGGTGCTTCTCATTACCTACGTGCCGTTCTTCTCCGAGTTCCTGCCCCGGTTGGTGCAGTAGCCCATGAGTAGTATCACGCTTTCGTCCCGCGAAGGGAAACTCATCGTCGCCGCCTGCATTCTGGCGAGCGGAGTGGGATTCCTGATGAACTCCGCGGTAACCATCGCCCTCCCCACGATACAGCGCGCCCTCGACACCACCATCACCGGGGTGCAGTGGATCGTAAACGCCTACGCCCTCGCCCTCGGCGGCCTGATCCTTGTAAGCGGCGCCCTCGGCGATCTTTTCGGTGTGAAGCGCATCTTCAATTCAGGGATCGGGATATTCACGGTTGGCAGCCTGCTGAGCGCCCTCGCCCCCTCGGTGCCGCTTCTCATCGCCGCCCGCGCCTTCCAGGGTGTGGGCGCTGCGCTGATGGTACCGGGAAGTCTCGCGATCATCACCAACGTCTTTCCGGACTCCGAGCGGGGGACGGTCATCGGACTGTGGGCAGGCGTCTCCGGCGCGATCGCCGCGCTCGGGCCCTTCATCGGCGGCTTCCTCGCCGAGATCTCCTGGCGCTTCGTATTCCTGGCCATGGCACCGCTGGCCCTGGCGGCCCTCGCGGTCTCGGTGCTCTTCGTGCCCCGTCTCCCCGGACAGGAGGGGCGGCGGCTCGACTGGGCCGGCGCGGCGCTGGCATTCGTCGCGCTGTTCGGGCTCTCTTTCTCGCTCATCCGCGCATCGCAGGATGTCTTCGGGCCCGGCAGCTGGATCATGCTTACCGCGGGCGTGCTGGCCGTTGCGGCATTCCTCGTTACCGAAGCGAGAGTCACAGACCCGGTCGTCCCCTACCGGATGTTCACCCGCCAGGTTGCAGGAGCAAATCTGGCAACACTCTTCATCTACTTCTCCTTCTCGGGAACGCTCTTTCTACTCTCGTTCTTCCTCCAGCAGCTTCTCGGCTACCGCGCGACGATGGCGGGACTCGCGGTGCTCCCGACCACCGTTCTCATCACGTTGTTCTCAGGGCCCTCAGGCGCGGTGACCGACCGCCGCGGACCCCGGTTTCAGATGATAGCGGGGCCGGCCATCGTGAGTGCCGCCATCGCGCTCTTGGCCACCGGCGGCGTCGGAACGAGCTACACCGGCCGCATCCTGCCGGCGGTGGTACTGCTCGGCGCGGGCATCGTGCTCATCATCCCCTCGATCACGACGAGCGCTCTCAACGTTCCGCGCCGCTTCTCGGGAACCGCATCCGGCGTGAATAACGCCATCGCCCGCGTGTCGGGACTGCTTGCGGTGGCGGTGGTAGGTACGGTGGTCACAGTCGGCTTCGCCCGCGACCTCGCGCCTGCCCTCGAGGCCCTGTCGCTCCCCGCCGGCGCCCGAGAGGCAATCCTCGGCAACGCCGACCGGCTGCTTGCGATGGAGCTCCCGGGCTCACTCGACGCCTCGCAGCGGCAGGCCGTCATGGCCGCGCTGCAGCGCGCCTTTGTCACGGGTTACAGGTGGGGGATGCTGGTCAATCTCCTGGCGGCGGCGAGCGGCGTGGTCGTGGGTGTGCTGACCATTCCGCGGAAGCCCGCGTCGGCCCGGGAGGAGTAGGGGTACACCCTGCTGGGCGGGACTACCGACCCCGATACGCGTGCCGTCTGTGCGCTACCTTCACCACGGTCACGATGAGCTCGCTGTCGGCGATCTCGTAGAGGATTCGGTAGACGCCCTGACGAACTCGGTACTTCTCCTCGCCGGAGAGTTTCTCGCAGCCCGACGGGCGAGGGTCGTCCGCCAGTCTTTCTATCCGATTCAGGATCCGCCTGAGGTCCTGCTTCGGGATCGCGCGTAGGTCCTTTGCGACCGACGCACGAAATCGAAGGCTATATCTTCCCATCGGCCTTGAGGCCGTTCAGCAGGGCTTCGTAGCTGACGGTCGGCTCCGCGACGCGCTCTCCGAAGGCAGCGAGGTCTTCCTGGTCTTCAGCCAGCGCCTCGCGCACGGCGTCGTTTACGATCTCCGAAACCGACTGATGGGAATGCGCGGCCTTCAGTCTCAGGGCTTCGTGCAAATCGGCATCGAAGTAGATGGTAGAGCGTTTGGTATCCTGCGGCATAGCGACCTTCGGCTCAAAGAATAGCGCCGTGACGTTTTGGCGTCAAGACGTCATCACGCGCTCTGCGCCCCGGTACGAACCTTCTTGACCACCGCCACTGCCTCGCGGACCCGGTTTCCGATCTCGTCGAAGTCCTTCTTGGCGATGAGATCTTTGGTGGCAACCCAGCTTCCGCCCACGGCGAAGACCATCGGCGAGGAGAGGTATTCGGCGAGGTTATCGAGCTTCACGCCGCCGGTGGGCAGGAACTTCATCGACCCGTAGGGCGCGCTCATCGCCTTGAGCATTTTGAGGCCGCCCGAGGCCTCGGCGGGAAAGAACTTCACGTGATGGAGGCCGCGATCGAGTGCCATCTCGATGCCGGTGGGGTTGTTGATACCGGGCACGACGGGGATGCCGTTCTCGACGCAGAAGTCGACCACCTTGGGGTTGAATCCCGGCGAGACGATGAACCTGGCCCCCGCGGAGACCGCAGACTGCACCTGAGGTACCGAAAGTACCGTGCCGGCGCCGACCAGGACATCGGGGACTTCGCGGGCGATGTTTCGGATGGAATCCTCGGCCGCCGCCGTGCGGAAGGTAATTTCCGCGAGTGGGAGCCCCGCATCGGCAAAAGTCCGGGCGAGCGGCACGGCGTTCTCCGCGTCCTCGATGGCAATGACCGGAACGAGCCCGGCAGTTTCCAGTTTCTCTGTGAGTTCGCTCATCGTGTTCCCTCCGTATGCCCTCAGGATGCGCGCGATCGCGCCCTCAGTCAACTATCGTTCTGTGCCGGACGACCCAGCCGACCCTCCTCGCCCCGGTGACCCCGACGCGAAACGCAGCCGGATGCACGTGCCGGCGGACGTGTCGGTGTCGAGCTCGGCGTTCAACTGCTGTGTCAGCGCGCGCACGAGTTCCATACCAAGGGAGGTGTCCTCACGTCCACCGGTCTCCGAAGACATTCCCCGCCCGTTATCGCACACCTCGAGTTGGACCACGGTAGCGTCGCGATCCTCGGTGTGCCTCAGGGATACGCTTACCCTGGCGACGCCGCTATCGGGCGCGCCATACTTGAATGCATTGGTGAAGAGCTCGGTGAAAATCAGTCCGGCCGGTATAGCATGGTCCATGTCGACCTCCACTGACGAGAGGTCCAGATCGATCTCGACGTCACCGTAGGCATCATAGATATTCTGCAGACGCCGCGTTGCGTCGGATATGAAATCGGCGAGATCGATGACCTCGAGATTCTCCGACTGGTAAAGCATCTGGTGCAGCTGAGCCAGGGCCTGCACCCGGCTCTGTGTGTCGGCGAAGGCGGCAACGGCCGCGTCGGCACTTCGGATCCGGTTCTGCTGGAGGCTGAGGAGACTGACGATGATGGCGAGGTTGTTCTTCACGCGATGATGGATCTCGCGCAGAAGCACCTCTTTTTCGCGCAGCGCCGCGCGAATGCGGCGCTCCGTCTCGACCTGTTCGGTGACATCCTGAATGACGGCAACGACGCCGTCGTTCAGCGGGGCTGCGTTCACCGAAATGACCCGCCGTTGGGCGTCAGTGTGAATCTCGTGCCGCGAGTCAATCACCGTCCGGCCGGTTTCCATGACGCGCCGGTAGGGCAAGTCCTCAGGCGGCAGCGGGTTTCCGTCGAGATCCCGGATGCCCCACTCTCGGTCGGCGTAGCGCCGATCCTGCGCGTCCCGGGCGCCGAGCACCTCTCCGGCATACGGGTTCATGAAGGTCACCGCCCCGGCGGAATCGAGAACCACGATGCCGACGGGGCTCGTGGCACTGATACTCTTGAGAAGCAGGCGCTCGGATGCGAGCGCCTGCTCGGCGTGGGTGCTGACGACATACGCGAGAGCGACGAGAAGGATGACCGGAAGCAGCGTAAGCCAGAGAACCATGTCGAAACCCGGCGAAATCGCCCCGTCGAATCCGCTCACGGGATAGACGCCGATCTGCCATACATCGCCGAGTGCGTTGACGGTCCCGGTTACCGCCTCGCCGGCGAAGACGTCGGCGGATCCGTAGAATACGCGATCTTCTGAGGATGTTCGCACGCCGACCGCGAAGTTCCCCGCGCGGGGGGTCATACCCGCCTCCGTCATAAGCTCATTCACGTCGAGCACGAGAGCGACGAGCCCCCACGACTCACCGTCGTCGAGAATTCCCTTGCGCAGCACGAAGCCATGTCCACCCTGCCGAAGCTCGTAGGGTCCGCTGGGGACAACGGTTCCGGTGTTCATGGCCTCACGCGCCTCGGCGCGGACCGCGGGCCGGGGATCGTCGAGGAGGTCGTGGTCGCCAATGCGGTCAAACTCGTTGGAGGGATAGACAAAGGCCTGTACGCCGTCGGGCGCCACCGAGATATTCCGTATCTCGGGCTGCCCCTGCACGAGCCCCATGGCAAAGGCGTTGAACTCGGCGCCCAGAACGTCGCGGGACACCTCGGGAGATAGTAGGGTGGCCACGGCATCGAGGCGCGCTCGGTTCTCCTGCAGCTTACCCGAAAGCCGGGCTGTGCTGTGGGCGACGATCTGCCGAGCGTCCGAGCGCACGTTGTCGATGAGCACGTCGCGATACCAGCTGAGCCCTGCGACCCACAGAGCCAGGAGAAGCACGAGCACTGCGCTCGTTATGAAAAGCGGTGTCTTGCTGTGTGGATCCCGCTGCGGTTTCCGCCCGCCGTCGGGTATGGCTATACTATCTATCATGACCGAGACATTGTACTACGAAGATCCCTATCAGACCGAGTTCGACGCCCGCGTCGTGGCAACCGAATCCGCCGGGGGCGGCGGCGGTGGACGCGTCTGGGTCGAGCTCGATAGAACATGCTTCTATCCCGAGGGCGGCGGGCAACCCGCTGACCGCGGCCGGCTCGACGAAAGGCCGGTTCTTGACGTCCAGAAGCAGGAGGGCCGCATTCTTCACCTCGTTGCCGACCGCGGGGTCGGAGCGGCGCCGGCTGAGGGAACCCGAGGCGGCGCTACTCTCAACGCAGGCGCGACCGTGCACGGCCACCTCGATGAGGCGATGCGCCGCGATTACATGCAGCAACACACGGGGCAGCATATCATTTCTGCGGTCATGATCGAAGTCGGGGGCTACGAGACGACTTCCGTGCATCAGGGAGAGGAGTACACAACGGTGGACTTCGCCGCGGCCGACATTCCCTCCGAGGACCTCGAACGGGCCGAGGAGCGGGCGAACGCGGTCGTGGGCGAGAACCGGCCCGTTACCACATTTCACGCTGAGAGCGGCAAGGCGGCGGACCTCGGTCTGCGCCGTCCGCCGAAGTTCGAAGGCAGGATCCGCATTGTCGAGGTTGAAGGCATCGACCGCGTTGCCTGTGGCGGCGTGCACTGCCTCCGAACCGGCGAGGTCGGCATCATCAAGCTCATCGGAACCGAGAAGATCCGCGGGAATGTGCGCACCGTCTGGAAGATCGGTGATCGCGCACTTGCCGACTACAGACTGAAGACCGACGTCTGCAACACCCTCGTCGATGCCTTCTCCGCGAAGATTCCGGAGCTTCCCGAGCGGGCGGCGAGACTCGAGGAAAACCTCCGACAGGCCGAGTACGACATCGGCCGGCTGCAGAAACGCCTTGCCACTCAGATTGCCGAGGGGCTCGCCGGGCAGGCTCCCTCGGTCGTTACACACCACTTCACCGGTGAAGCCAAGGAGCTCTTTCGGGCCGTCGGGGAGGAGCTCGCAGAACGGCCCGGCATTACCGCCCTGCTGACGAATGAAACCGACGACCGTCTTCAGTGGATCATCGTGGCAGGCGAGGGCGTGGAGCTCGACTTCAACCGCGTGCGCACCGAGCTCCTGCCGCTTGTCGACGGCAAGGGCGGCGGAAAGCCGCCCATCTGGCAGGGTGTGGGGAATAAGCCTGCGGGAGCCGAAGAGTTTGCCGCAGGCTTCCGCCGGCTTACTTGACTTTCGCTGCCGCCGGGGCGCACATTTTCGGGACTCAAAACAGGGAGCACATGTGAGCACACGTCCGCAGTCTGAGGCGTCGAGTTTCCTTGGCGAGGAGCCGATCGGGCGCCTTCTGATACGCATGGCGGTTCCGGCCACCATCGCGATGGGCGTGAACGCCCTCTACAACCTCGTCGACACCATCTTCATAGGCCGTGGTGTGGGCTCACTGGCCATCGGCGGGGTGGGGATCGCCTTTCCCATACAGATTCTGATCGTCGCTGTGGCGCTCCTTGTCGGGCTCGGTTCGTCCTCGGTCATCTCCCGAATGCTCGGGCGTGGAGAGGAGGAACGTGCGGCGCGGGCGGTGGGAAACGCCCTGCTCATGATCTTCATTCTCGCGGGTATCCTCGCGGGCCTCGGGCTCGTGTTCATGGAGCCGCTCCTGCAGATTCTCGGCTCGACCGATGACATCCGCGGCTACGCCCGGGAGTACCTCACCGTTATCCTGCCGGGGGCTCCCTTTCTGGCTACCGCGATCGCCTCCACCCACATCGTGCGCTCGGAGGGCCGCGCCAAGACGGCGATGATCATCATGCTCATCGGCGCCGGGCTCAACATCATCCTCGATCCGATCTTCATTTTCGGTCTGGGGCTCGGTGTGCGTGGTGCCGCGATGGCCACGATCCTCGCGCAGTTCACCTCGTTTCTGTTCGCCATGGGGTTCTACCTGACGGGGCGGAGCGCGGTGCC
>JAAAOH010000110.1 GCA_009908925.1 Spirochaetota bacterium
CCCGGAGATGATCCCGCACTTCTCCACGGCGAAGTCACCGCAGATGATGCTTGCGGCGATGACCAAGACCTACTACGCCCAGCAGCAGAATCTCGAACCTTCCGACATCTATCATGTCTCGGTCATGCCCTGTACCTCCAAGAAGTACGAGATCGTGCGCGACGAGAACATGTACTCCTCCGGCGTGCAGGATATAGACGCCTCGATTACCACGCGCGAGCTCTCGCGCATGATCAAGTCCGCAGGCATCAGCTTCGCGGAGCTTCCCGATGAAGAGGCAGACAGCGCCCTCGGCCTCTACACCGGCGCCGGCACCATCTTCGGCGCCACCGGCGGTGTCATGGAAGCGGCGCTTCGCACCGCCCACTACCTGGTCACCGGCAAAGACCGCGACAAGGTGGAATTCAACGAGGTGCGCGGGCTCGAGGGCGTTCGAGAGGCAAAGATCGACATCGAGGGCACAGAGGTCCGCGTTGCCGTGGCGCACTCCATCTCCAACGTTTCCAGGGTCATCGAGCGGGTGAAGGAGGCTCAGGCAAAGGGTGAGGAGCTTCCCTATCACTTTATCGAGGTCATGGCCTGCCCCGGCGGGTGCATCTCGGGTGGCGGTCAGCCCTACGGTACCACGAACGCGGTTCGCCGCAAGCGCATCAAGGGACTCTACTCCGACGACACCAAGCAGAAGCTTCGACAGTCCCATCACAACACGGCAATCAAGGAGCTCTACGAGAACTTCCTCGAGAAACCGCTCTCCGAGAAATCTCATACGTACCTCCATACCGGTTACACGCCGAGGCCCGTGTACAACAAGTAGCACCTGCGCGTATAATCGGGGGGACAGGTTCTCAGGGCCTGTCCCCTTTTTTTGGAGTGCAGGATGGAACGCACACGGGATCAATGGGAGCCCGACATCAGGATGCGCCGCTACAGCGATCCCGCCGATCGGTCCGCAGCCATACGAATCTGGAATGAAGTAGGGTGGATCGAGGACGAGAAGCGGGAACAGGAAGGCCTCGCGGTGTTTCTCTCCGGCGCCGACGCATGGCTTGCGGAGCTGAGAAACACACCGGAATGCATGGTGGCCACGATGCCCGGCACGGTCATGCACCTGTCGCAGGAGATCCGCATGCGAGCGGTCATGGCCGTCTCTACCAGTCGCGTCGGGCGCAGGCAGGGACTCGCCCGCCGCCTCACCGCACACGCCCTTGCGAACGATGCGCAGGAGGGAGAGCTCGTATCTCTGCTCGGAATGTTCGATCAGGGGTTCTACGACCACCTCGGCTACGGCACCGGTGCCTACGAACGTTTCATCTCCTTCGACCCCGCTGCCCTTCGAGTGGAGGGCCGCCCACCGGTTCCGCACCGGCTGACGATGAAAGACGCCGCGCTCATTCACGAGAGCCGACTTCACCGAATGCGTATCCACGGCTCCTGCACGATTCTCCCGGAGGCGGCCAGCAACGCAGAGATGATTCTCAGCAAGGGCGGGTTCGGGCTCGGCTACTTCAGCGAGGACGGGCGTCTCACGCATCACCTGTGGGCGGTTCCCAAGGGCGAAAACGGCCCCTATCGCGTAGACTGGCTCGTCTACGAAACGCCGGAGCAGTTTCACGAGCTACTCCGCCTCATAAAGGGCCTCGGGGATCAGGTCTACTCTGTTCAAATGAAGGAACCCCGGTGGGTGCATATGCAGGATTTTCTCGATCAGCCGTTCCGCAATCACCTGCGTACCAGACGCAGTGAGCTCGAGTCGAGCTGGGAGAGCAGCGCCTACTGGCAGGTGCGGATACTCGACCTTGAGAAAGTGATGGCGGTAACATCCGTGCCGGGGCGGGGACGAATTTCCTTCAATCTCCAGTTAGAAGACCCGATAGCGCGATATCTTCAGGATTCGGACGGGTGGAGCGGCATAGCCGGTGCGTATGTAGTCACCGTTGGCGAGGTTTCACACGCGCGGCCAGGCCACGAGAACGCACTCCCGACGATGCGTGCCACGGTCAACGCCTTCTCCCGGCTGTGGTTCGGGGCCGCATCGCCGCTCTCGCTTGCGCTTACCGGTGAGATCGAGGCACCTGCCGAGCTTCTCGAAGAGCTCGGCTGGATACTCTGTTTGCCGATTCCGTCACTCGATTGGGTGTTTTGATGTCTGATATGCAGCAATACGAAGACGCCGGGGTAACGACCGGCGAAGCAACCGACGGTGAGGCGGACGCGGTGGTCGAAGTCGCCCCGGAAGTGGAGCGCCTCGAGGCAGAGAATGCCGAGCTCCGGCGCAAGCTCACCGAGGCGGAAGAAACGACTGCCTGGCTCGAAGATCTGGTAAACAAGAACCAGCATACACTGCTGCCGATTCGGCGGCATTTCGACCGGGCCGTGGCCGGGCTTCTCGACCCCGAACGGCGAAACGGTCACTCCGGCAGTGTGGCGGTGGGGGTTCTCAGGCTGGATCGCTCATACGACCGGATCAAGGATACCCGCGACCGGGGCAAGGCCATCCTGTTCAATACCGCTGATCGCCTCAAGGGGCTGCTGGGTGACTATCTCTATCAGTCGGACAGACTCGATGAGTTTCTCTTCGCGATTCCCGGCATGACCAGCCTCGATGCGGTGGAGCTCATGGCAACACGTATCGTGGAAGCTGTGTCCCGCCCCCACGAGCCGCCGGCCAAGGACGTCGTCTTCGGGTGTCATGTCGGGCTGTCGCTGAACACCGGCCGGCTCACGAAAGAGGAGCTGCTGGGAAACGCCTACATAGCCCTCGCCGAGAGCGAGACGGGGCGTGGTCGATACGTTATCTACGACGAGACGATCGGAAACCGCTATCGGGAGAAGGCGGAGATCGAGCGATCGCTTTCGACGGTTGCCCAGGCCGGATTCGAGGATTTTCGGCTGGTGTACCAGCCCTTCGTCGACAGTGAGGGTCGGCTGATCGGCGCGGAGGCGCTCATTCGCTGGTTCCATCCCCACCTCGGACCGCTCTCACCTGCCCTGTTCATACCCATTGCAGAGGAGACCGGCGAGATTCGCCTGCTCGGGCAGTGGACCCTCTACAACGCTGCGCGTCAGCTTCGTGAGTGGATCAAATCCAGCGGACGGGACCTGCACATGTCGGTGAATCTGTCCCCGGCGCAGTTCAAGCAACAGGACCTCATCGTGCGCATCGAGGGCATTCTCGATGCTCTCGGGCTCGACGGCCGTCATCTCAAGCTCGAGCTCACCGAAGGTGCCATCATGGAGGATCCGGAGCAGGCGATCCGTACGATGAAGATGCTCGACGAGCGTGGCGTGCGGATCTCAATCGATGACTTCGGGACGGGCTATTCATCGCTCTCCTACCTCAAGAGATTCCCCGTTCATACCCTCAAGATCGACCAGTCATTCGTCGAGGACGTGACCACGAATCAGAGTAACCAGGAGATCGTCCGCGCCATTATATCGATGGCTCACAGCCTCCACATTGAGTCCCTTGCTGAGGGCGTGGAGACGGCGGAGCAGCGTGATTTTCTCGCGGCCGAGGGCTGCGACAGCATCCAGGGCTATTTCTACTCACCGCCCGTCCCGGCGCGGGACTTCGAGCCGTTCCTGCAGGCGGGCCGCATCGATCCTCGCGTCGCCGCCGAGCCATGATCTGTCTTACCCTCACACGGGACACCATTTCAGACGACCTCGAGGACGTGAGGCATAACCTCGACTGGATAGATCTGGTGGAGCTCCGCGTCGACCGGCTGTCGAATCCGGATCCGGACGCAGTTGCCCGCTTCCCCGGAGAGCTCGCAAAGATGACAGGAGGCGAAAACGCGGGGCCGGCGTCTATACTGACCGTCCGACGCCCCGCCGACGGCGGAAGCTGGAGCGGCAGTGAGGCGGACCGCCTCGCGGTGCTCTCGCAGTCGATTTCGGAGGGAGGATTCGACTACCTTGACCTCGAGCTCGACCTCGCCGAGACGCCCGACGGCCGGCGGCTTGCCGAGCTCGCGCGGTCGGGCGGTACGCGCATCATCCGATCCGTCCACAACTTCGAGGGGATGCCCGATGACCTTGCACGGCTCTATGAGGATCTCTCCGCCCGTGAGGATGAGATTCCCAAGCTTGCGGTGACGCCGCGAACCTCGGCGGATCTTCTCGTGCTTGTCGGGCTTATCCTCGATACCGGGCCGCGGGAGCGTATCATTATCGGGATGGGTGCCGTTGGGTTCCCGATGCGCGTGGCGGCACGGCGTCTCGGCGGGTATCTCTCCTATGCCTCGGCGAGTTCGAATCCCGACGTCGCCGCCGCTCCCGGCCACGTGACGCCCCGGGTACTCGCCGAGACCTACCGCTACCGCGAGCAGTCGCCCGAGACCGCGGTCTTCGGCATCATCGGGAACCCGGTGCTCCACTCTGGATCCCCCGAATATCACAACCGTCATTTCCTCGAGAAGAACCTCGATGCCGTCTACATTCCCTTCCAGGTCGACGACCTCGATGCCTTCTTCGTCACGGCGGTGCGGCTCGATATACGGGGGCTCTCGGTGACCGTTCCGCACAAGGAAGGGGTCATACCTCACCTCGATGAAACCGACGAGTCGGTCGTGCCGGTCGGTGCCTGCAACACCGTGCTCATCACCGACGGGCGACGACGCGGACTGAACACCGACGTTGCGGGATTTCTGCTGCCGCTCGAGCGGGCCATCGGTGCGAGCGGGCCGGAAGCCTTCGACGGGATGCGGGCCACCGTCATCGGTGCGGGCGGCGCTGCGAGGGCGGTGGTGTTCGCGCTGCTGAGGCTGGGGGTGCGCCTGTGCATCGTCAATCGCACGCCGGAACGCGCCGAGCGCATGGGCGCGGAGATCGCGGAGGCGGTCGGCGGCGAACAGCCCGTGGTCGCGGAGCTCGGTCCCGATGCCGCCTCCCTCATCGAGGAGCACGGCAGCCTCATCGTGCAGACGACCTCTGTCGGCATGGAGCCGGAGGTAACCGCAGATCCGCTGGCCTTCTATGAGTTCCGCGGCCACGAGATTGCCTACGATCTGATCTACGCGCCCGAGCAGACCCGGTTTCTCACACGCGCGGCGGCCGCAGGCTGTCTGACCATTCCGGGCACCAGCATGTTCGAGGAGCAGGCCCTCGCACAGGCCGCTCATTTCGAGCACATTTTGTAGCAGGCTTACCGCACGAACAGTGTGCCGCGCACCAGGCGCACCAGGCCGATTTTGTCCACCCGAACGCTGACCTCCCGGCCCTCGCCGACGGTTTCGCCGTACAGCAGAAGGTTCGTGCTGCGCTTGTCCAGCCGGGTGGGGCGGAGGAAGAGTCGCTGCGGCCCGCCGCCGCTTCCCCGCTCCACGATCTCGAGGTAGTCGGTGCCACGCGAAAGTGCCTGCTCGATGAGCCGTACTTTCCCCACGTAATCGAGGCCGCGTGCTTCGGGGACGTCGCGTGGTACCACCGCCCGCGTAATCTGCTCCGGCACCACGATGAGCCTGCGCTCGATGCGGCGCCGCACCTCTCTGCGCTGTTCATCGCCGAGGGCCGCGCCATCCGCGGCCGCGAGGAGGGCCTCCTCGTGGGCTTCGCGGGTACCGGCGCCGGCACCCGCGGCGCCGCCGGCACCGCCCCCGGTGTCGGCTCCCGTTCCCGGCGGTGCCACGCGGCGCGGCTCCCGGAAGCGGTGGGCGCGGAGCTGCGGTGTTTCGGCGGCGCCCACGGTCTTCACCTCGGGTACCGCACCGACACCGGCGTCGCCGAGCGCCTGCCGCCATTCGCGTTCCTCGGCCCGGGAAAGAAGAAAGGCGCCGGGGCCGAGGCGGCGGCGGAGAAAAGGTGCGAGGTGCGGGCTGTGCTCGAGCATCGGGGCGTGGCTCTCGTCGACGAGCAGGACCACCCCGTCGAGGAGCTCAAGTCGCTCGTACTCATCCCCCCAGGTTGAGATCGAAAACGCCACGTTCTGCGGCAGCGGGGCGTGGTGCAGTTCCTCGAGTGCCGCGGTGATCTCCGTGCCGCGGAAGCCCGCACGAAAGGCGCGCACCACCGCGTCACGCCGGATCTCATACTCGCAGTACCTGTCGTAGCGGAGGAGTTCGGCGGCGGCGACCGCCGGCAGGGTCTGGCCGAGCCCGGCGGCGGGGGTGATGGTGAGCTGGTAACTCGGGGTAACCACTCCGGCAGGGGATGCGTCCGAGCCGGCGGCCTCAGCGCCGTCGCCGCCCCCCGCGCCGACGCCACCCGCGGTGCCCACGCCACCCTTCGCGCCATCGGAGACCAGCGATGAGCGCGCAGCCGCACGCGGCGCGTAGCGGTTGTCTCCCGAGCCAAAGAAGACCCCGAGCTCGCAGAGCGCCTCGAGAATGCCGGCGGCAGCCGCGTCCTCCGGGCCCGATTCGGCGGCGGCCCCCGACCGCTGCCCGGCGCCACCGGCGGCCCCCGAGCGGGCCGCGTCCGGCTGCAGCGAATCTCCGGTACCCGCGGTTCCGCATTCGATAGCCGCCACCTCCATCAACTGCAGGAGATGAGAATCGCGCAGGGCGTAGCCCGTCGCGACGCTCGCGAGGGTGGTCTGCAGTACGCATCCGGCCTCGGCTCCGATTCCGGCGGCAGCCGCCCATGTGGTGGCCAGGCGCCCGGGTGTCGACAGACGCGCGAAATCACGCCAGGGGTCGACGATCAGCTTCATGTCGGTCCCGTCGTCCTCTACCAGCCCGAGCGTGGAAAGTGCGTGGCGCACGAGCTCGAGCGGCCGGCCGTCATCGGCAAGAAGGAGCGGGGCGGTGTCGGAGAGGCGATTTGCGTCGCGCTTTTTCAGCCGGCCGTCTGCGCGGAAGGACAGGGGCTGCTCCATGAGCAGGGAGAACACGGCGGCGAGAAGCGTGTCGGTAAGCCATGGCTCCCCCTCGGGCTCTCGCTCAACCGGCGTGCGGGGAAACAGCACCGAGGGGCCGATGATGCGCTCCGAGAGTACCGGCTCGAGGACGGGGTTGATGTGAAGCCGATCGGTTTCTGCGTCGGGGAAAACCAGCAATCGGTCCTGGAGATTAAGGAGCCGATTCTGGATCTCCAGGCGGGTGTACTCGGTGCCGAGAAAAGAGAGAAGCTGCTCGCGGATCGGTCCGTCGAGAAACTGCACGGCCGAGAGGAAGCGGGCATCATCCTCATCGATCGAGGCGATCATGGCCTCCTGTGTCGTCGGGCGCTTGAGAAAGGCCTGCAGCCGGTCGAGTAGCGACTGCTTGTTGAAGGGCGTCTGTACCTCTCCGAGGTAGTTCCGCACGAGCTCGAAGAAGGAGGTGTCGGGCAGGGTGAGGAGGGTCTTACGCCACTGAGATATGTCCGCCACCGTCTACTCCCAGATCTCGATGTGGTACTTGTAGCCCTGCTCGGTGAGAAACTTCTGACGATTGGCCGCAAACTGCTCCTCGCTGGTGAACCGCGAGACCAGGGTGTAGAAGAAGGAGTTTCGCTCTTTGGGTCTGAGGATGCGTCCGAGCCGTTGTGCCTCCTCCTGCCGAGAGCCGAAGGTCCCGGATACCTGAATGGCAACCGAGGCATCCGGCAGGTCGATCGCGAAGTTGGCCACTTTCGAAACGACGATGATGCGCAGATCGCCCCGCCGGAAGGCGGCGTAGATCTCCTCCCGCTTCGCGTTGGGCGTCTTTCCGGTGATGATCGGGGCGTCGAGATCCTCAGCGATCCGCTTGAGCTGATCGAGGTACTGCCCGATCACCATGATCGCGTCTTCCCGGTGGTTGTCAATGAGCTGCCTGGTGATGTCGATTTTCCGTTCGTTCTCGCTCGCGATGCGGAACTTCCCGCGCTTGTCTGCGGTGGCGTAGGGGATCTTGTCTCCGGCGGGAAGCTCCACGCGGATCTCATAGCACACGGCCTCTGCGATCCATCCCTTCTGCTCGAGCTCCTTCCACGGCACATCGTAGCGTTTCGGTCCGACGAGGCTGAAGACGTCACTCTCGCGCCCGTCCTCGCGCACGAGCGTGGCGGTGAGGCCGAGGCGTCGCAGTGCCTGAATCTCGGCTGTGACGCGGAACACCGGCGCCGGCAGCAGATGGACCTCGTCGTAGATGATGAGCCCCCAGTTGCGTGCCCGGAAGAGCTCGAAGTGAGGAAAGTCCTGGTCGCGGTCGGGACGCCACACGATGATCTGATAGGTGGCGATGGTGACCGGCTTGATTTCTTTCTTGCCGCCGGTGTACTCCCCCACGACATCGCGGCTGAGCTCGGTCTTGTCGATGAGCTCGTCCATCCACTGGTGGGTTGCCGCGACGTTGGTCGTGAGGATAAGGGTCTGCGTAGCGGCGAGCTCCATCACCTTCATCCCGACGATCGTCTTACCCGCGCCGCAGGGCATGACGACCGTGCCGAAGCCCGTGCCCGGTCGTCCGTCGCCGTAGAAGGCGCCCGCCGCCTCCCGCTGGTAGTCACGCACCGTGAAGTCATATCCGTCGGCGGTCTGCTCCCTGAGCTTCACCTCGAGGTGATCGCCCTCGGTCAGGGGTGCCTCGTCCTTGACCGGGTAGCCGATGCGGGTGAGCTCCTGCTTGAGCGTGCCGCGATCATAGAGGGAGAGAATGAAGCCCTGGCGCCCGTCCACCTCCGCGGAGCGGAGCATTCCCTGCACGCGTTTGTTGGCGGCGAGCTCGGCGCGGATGCTCTCCTCTTCGATGTCGAGGAAGAGCTCGGTCCCGTCTTCGTAGGCACGCAGCACCAGCTTCCCGAAGCGGGATATGAGGTCGCGGATGTTCTCTCCGATGTGATCCGGGACCGGATAGCGCGAGTAGGTGTCGAGCACACCGACGACATCGTCGGCATCCCAGCCGGCCGACGCCGCGTTCCACAGGGAGAGCGGGCTCATGCGATAGGTGTGGATGTGTTCCGGGGATTTCTCGAGCTCGGCAAATGCGCCGATGGCGTTTCGCGCGGCTTCGAAACCCGGATCATGCACGTCGAGGAGAAGCGTGCTGTCGCCTTGAACGATGACGGGCTGTCCGGACATAGTCCCCCATGATAGTGAATGGCTGTGCCGGGGTGCAATAGCGGGCGCGTTGGGATATACTCCCCGCTGTTATGAGCAAAGCGGAGAAAGGCAAGCTGAAAACCTTCGTGATAGACACGAACGTTCTGATTCACCGTCCGGACGCCATTCTCAGTTTCAAGGACAACGAGGTGGTCGTGCCCTTGTGGGTGCTCGAGGAGCTCGATCGGCTGAAGACCTTCAGCGACGAGCGCGGGAGAAACGCACGCCACGCCATCCGCTTTCTCGACCGGGCGGGGAGACACGGGACGCTGAGCGAGGGCGTGAAGATCGAGAACGGCTCGATCCTCCGCGTGGTGCTCGCCGACCCCGAGCGCATGCCCTCCGATCTTCTGCACGACAGCGCCGACAACAAGATCATACTGACTGCCTATCAGATGCAGCTCGAAGGCAAGCAGGTCTTCTTCGTATCCAAGGACATAAACGCCCGGGTGAAGGCAACAGCGCTCGGGCTCAAGGCGGTGGACTACGAAAAGCAGAAGGTCAACATCGACAAGCTCTACGCAGGATACTCCACTCTCGACTCAACCTCGGACACCATGGCACAGCTCGAGCGCGAGGGGGAGCTGCAGTGGAACGAGGTGCTTCCACCCAACCATTTCGTGGTCTTGCGCGATCGCAGTGCCGATGAGCATGTGATCGGCCGCTACGACCACGAGACGGGCCACGTTCGCTTCGTGGATCACAAAATGCCCTCTGTGGCCGGGGTGCGGCCGCTCAACGACGAGCAACGGATGGCTTTCGAGGTACTGCTCGATCCGGCGGTGAACCTGGTGAGCCTCGTCGGAAAGGCCGGCACGGGAAAGACCCTGCTGGCCCTTGCCGCGGGGCTGCGGATGACGCTCGAAGATCATCTCTACAGCCGCGTGCTGGTGAGCCGTCCCGTCATTCCGCTCGGGAAGGACATCGGATACCTGCCGGGTGCCAAGAGTGAGAAGCTTTCCCACTGGATGGAGCCGCTCTTTGACAATCTCGAGTACCTGCTGTCGGTATACCACAAGCAGAACATCAAGAATGCCGAGCAGCTCTTGAACAATCGGGTAATCGAGCTCGAGGCGCTCTCTTATATCCGCGGCCGATCACTGCCGGGGCAGTTCATTATTATCGACGAGGCGCAGAATCTCAGCCCGCACGAGATCAAGACCATCGTCTCCCGCGCCGGCGAGGGGTCGAAGGTGGTGCTTACCGGCGACCCGTATCAGATCGACAGCCCCTATCTCGACTCCAACTCCAACGGCCTGTCCTTTCTCGTTGAGACGTTCAAGGGACAGGACGTATTCGGTCACGTCACGCTG
>JAAAOH010000020.1 GCA_009908925.1 Spirochaetota bacterium
GTGGTTCCGGTGTCTTAATTGTCGTCGAACCGCCGTATACGGAACCGTACGTACGGTGGTGTGAGAGGACGGCGGGGGTGACCCCGCCTCCTACTCTATTGCGGGGTTGTTCGGGGATAATTACTCAGCGACGAAGCGTAGAACGGCTCTCGCGCCCCCTCCGTCGCGCTCGAAGCTGATTGTACCGCCCAGCTGTTCGGCGAGAGCCCTGACCATGGACATACCGAAGGTCGAGGATTCTCCGGTCGTCGTCTCCGGGAGGCCCTTTCCGTTGTCTTCGACCACGATGGTCATGTCCCCGCCGTCGGCAATGCTGCGAACATGAAGATGTCCGTCACCGCGGCCGGTGAACGCGTGTTTCATTGCGTTGGTGACGAGCTCGTTAACGATCAGCCCTAAGGTCGACAGCCGCTTCCCGTCCAGAACACGGTCTTCGAGGTCGGTGGACACCCGCACGTTCATACCGGGCGGAAACGCACCGGCGAGGATGCGAACCAGATCCGCCAGATACTCCCGCATCGAGCCGGCGTCGTGCGCCTCGTTGCGGTAGAGGTGATCATACAGGGTTCCCATACTCCTGAATCTGCTCTGAGCATCTCTCAGCGCGGCGACTGCCTCTGCGCTCTGAAGGGTATCAGCCTGGAGGGATAAGAGGCTCACCATGGTGTTCATGCTGTTCTTCACTCGGTGTTGAACTTCCTTCAGCAGGGTTTCTTTCTCACGGACGAGCTCACGGATACGGGCATCGGCTCGCTTCTGTTCGGTGATGTCCATGGCGGTGAACGTCACGCCCTGGGAGATATCGGCAGGGTCGAGGGGTGTCGATGCAAGGAGGATGTCGATAACGGTTCCGTCTTTGCGCTTCCATCGGGTCTCGACTGTTCCGGTCCCGGATTCGGCGATCCGGCGATACTTCTCCGTGCCGACAGACTCGTAATCGTCCCGGCTCGGGTAGAGGACGAGGGCAGAGTGCCCGATGAGCTCCGCTCTGGTGTAGCCTGTCATCGCGCAGAGCTTTTCGTTGGCCTCGAGGATTCTGCGCTCAGGGCCCTGGACCAGCCCGATTCCCGTCGGTGTCGCCCTGAAGACACTCAGCAGCCGGTTGCGACTCTCCGTCAACTCGGCGTCTGCGACCGTGCGCTCGGTTATGTCCTGTATAGTACCCAGTAAGCCGATCACCGCGCCGGCGGTGTCGGTGCGAACCCGGCCGATGCTATGGACAGTCCTCCAGTTTCCGTCATCACGGTGAATCCGATAGACCATATCGAAATCGCTCTGATACCGTATGCATTGTTCCACCTGCGCGTACACCGCCTCACGATCCTCTTCGTGAATCAGGGCCGCGTAGTTCTGCATCGTCGGCTCGAACCGGCTTGCATCGAGTCCGAAGATGCGATAGGTCTCCTCCGACCAGAAGGCCGCACCCGACTGCAGGTCGATGTCGTAGTGACCCATGTGAGCTATGGATTCCGCGGCTCGAAGCCGCTCGGCGATTCTCTTCTTTTCGGTCAGGTCCCGTCCTATTATCAGGGCCGCCGGCCGCTCGTCATAGACGATCGGGATGGAGCTCGACTCCGCCCACAGCGTCCCGCCGTCCTTCCTCAGAAGCACCATCTCCTGTGGCGCGTTCTCACGGCCCGCCGCGATCTCTGCGAGGCGTTGCTTCACGGCCGTGTGCGATTCGGGAGCAATCGTACTCATAGCCGGGGTCCCGACAAGCTCCTCCGGGGACGAGTAGCCGAGCAGGGCGGCTCCATAGGGGTTCGCATAGACGTACGAGCCGTTCTGGACGACAAGAATCGAAACCGGGGCCGACTCCAGGAGCTGGTGGTGCTCCTTTCTCCGCTTCTCGAGCTCCTCCTCTACGAGGCGTTCCGGAGTCATATCGCGGGTGTTGGCTACCACGCCCTCTATTGCGTTTTCCTCGTCGTAGTAGGGGTAGTAGGTGACCTGAACGAAGCGTTTCCCGAGTGTCGGATACTCAACCCAGGTTCTGTACTGCACGGTCTCACCGTCGAGACAGCGATCGAAACGTTCCTTTACAGAGTTCTGGAAGAACTCGTCTCCGAGGTAGTCGCGGACATGGAGGCCGACCAGACTCTTCGCCTTCCGGCCCGAGAAACGCTCGTACGCTTTGTTTACGATTCTATATCGGTAGCATCGATCGAGAAGCCCTATTCCGTCACGGGTCGAGGACACGATGTGCTCGAACTGGCGCAGATACTCCTCGTTTCGGAGGCGCTCGGTGATGTCCTGCACATGGGTGACGAAATGCAGCGGCTCTCCCAGCGAGTCGCGCAGCAGTATCGTACTGACGTCGGTCCACACCGGGTGACCGTCCCTGTGGATGTAGCGCTTCGAGAAACGCGCCGTGTCCGTCTCACCCCACCCCCCAGCATCGCCCGCACATAGCGGAAGCTGATGTCGATGTCATCCGGGTGTGTGAGGTCGGTGAAGTTGACCGCCTGAACCTCCGCGACCGAGCGGCCCACGATTTCCGCGAATGCCGCGTTCGCACGCAGGAGCTCGCCCGAGGCCGAGGTCAGCACCATGCCGACCGAGACGCTTTCGAAGGCGGACCGGAACTTTCTTTCGCTCTCCCGGAGCCGGAACGCCATCTTCAGCGATGCGAGAAGAACGGTATCTCCGGAGTTCTTCACGATATAGCCGTACGAAGTTATCAGTTCTGTCTTCTCGACAACTTCCTGCTCGGTGTGTCCGGAGAGAAACACGATCGGAATGTCATACGTGTCAAGAATGATCTTTGCCGCCGCGGTCCCGTCGATTCCCGGTCCGAGGTCGATATCCATCAGGATCAGGTCGATGTCCGAGGTTCCGAGTGCGAGCTCGACCGCTTTCTCTCCCGTGTCGGCGGTGATGACCGCGTAGCCGTGGCGCTCGAGGAGTATCCGTTCGGTTGCCGCCACGAGGGCTTGATCCTCTACGAGGAGGATGGTCCTCTGTCGGTTCTCTTCCAAAGCCCCCCCCATAACCAGAAGCCCGCCACGGCTGTTGAAAGGAAGTCGAATCCTGAGTAGCGGAGCAAATCTCTATGAAAACTGAAGATACAGTCTAGACGTATTCAGGTGAGTGTGCAATTGTTTTTTTGCGGCGTTGGCACCGGGATCGATCGGGAGCGCCCCAGGGGGCCGGCGCTCCCTTGTCCATCTTAATCCACGGCATCCCACTCGACCGAGTCGACATTGTTGTACCACGCCTCGTCCCAACCGGCCGGCCGGCCGACCCTGTCAACGCAATGGCTGATAACGAGTTTGTGGCCTTATCTGCGAAAAAGCTTTCCACTGAAGTAAAGTTCGTCTATTATGGCGCACATGAAAGAAATGATGCGCCATGGTCCGGGGCGGATCTATTTGATTGCGCTCCTGCTCTCGGTAGTCGTGTTCATCGCAGTCCTCTTCATGGGGGTTGCTGAACTCACCTCGGCGGGCGAGGCCGTTATCCTCTTCGGATGGATGACCATGCCGCTGGTTGTCGGTGTGCTCTTCGTCATTTTCTGGCTGGTTGCGTACCTCATCTACTTCTTTTTCTTCTGGCCCTATCGATAGGAGTTCCCAATGGTAACAGCGATTGTTGCACTCGCCATCTTCGGCGCGGTCATTGTCGTCCTCATGGCGGCCTACGGCTATCGAATCTCGGCCAAGACGGCCGAAGACTACATGCTCGGTGGTCGCACGATCGGGGTCGTGGTTATGTTCTTCTTCGTTCTCTTCGCGATCTCTTCCTCCTGGACCTTCTACGGCTTTCCGGGACTGCTCTACACGCAGGGGCCCGGCTACGTCATGTTCATCTGGGGAAGTGTTGCGGGTTTTGCGGGCCTCTACATGTTTCTCGGCCCGAGGCTGTGGGCACTTGCGAAGATAAATCGCTTTCTCTCTCCGGTCGAGGTGCTCGCCGAGCGATATGAGAGCAAGGCGCTGCGCCTCATTCTGAGCCTGAGCATTCTCGCCTTCATCGTGCCCTACGTCGGTATTCAGCCGCTCGGTGTCGGCGCCGGGTTCGAGGCGCTCACGGGCCTGCCCGCGGCATGGGGCGCCATCTATACGGCGGTAATCCTGATCGTGCTCGTTCTACTCGGCGGCATGCGGATCGTCGCGTGGGTCAACATCTTCCTCGGCACCGTATACGTAACGGCGCTTCTCGGCAGCCTCATCTGGGTCGTCGTGAGGCTCTTCCCAGAGGGTGGTCTGGTGCAGGCCGCCGGCATCATCGCCGAGCGGAGTCCGGAGCTTCTGGCCGCGCCGGGGCCACAGGGAGAGTTCACCTCCATCGTGATGGCCGGCACCCTCATCGTGGGGCTGCTCGCCTTCAGCTGGCCGCATGTGGCCATCGGGTGTATGACGGCGCGGGACAAGTCGCTGTTCAAGTGGTTCCCGCTCCTGATCTTCGTCTTCGGCGGACTCTTCTTCTATATTATACCGTTCATCTGGGGCTCGCTCGTTGCGCCCGCCGCCATTCCGCCGGCCGAGCTCGCTGAGATTGCCGCGCAGAACGGGGTGAGCGTGCAGGAGGAGGCAGACCGCGTGGTCCAGACCATCATAACGCGGAGTCTGCCCGAGTGGTTCGGAGTCTACGTCCTCCTCGGCGTCATTGCCGCGGCCGTCAGCACGGCGGCGGTACAGCTTATGACGAGTAGCGTTATCGTCAGCCGCGACGTCGTGCAGGGCCTGTTCAAAGAGGACGCGAGCGATCTGCAGATTACCACCTGGGCCCGCTGGGCTGTGGTCGTTATCGTGCTGGCAAGTCTCGTCATGAGTGTGCTCAGCCGCGGCGCCATGGCGCTCTATCTCACCGACGTCAGCGTGCCCGGTTTCGCACAGTGGGCGCCCGCACTCGTCGGCGGGCTCCTGTGGAAGCGTGGAACCAGGCAGGGGGCAATCGCCGGTACGCTTGCCGGCGTGATCTATCTTGTGGCTTCCCTGCTCATCGTGGTCGGCGGGGAGCGCATTCTGGTGATCGGGCATCCGGTCATACCGAGCCTTCTCGTGAACACCGTGCTCTACATCGTGGTCAGCAAGCTCACACCACGACCCAGCGAGCAGATCGAGACCCAATTCTTTGACGAAGTGGAGGACTACCTCAGATCGGAGGCGCGTTGATGGCGGACTGGAGATTGATTTACAACCCCGACGGGGACACCGCAGACGTGGTGGCGCATGGCGCCGCGGCGCCGCCGTGGCCGAAGGGCGCATCGCGGGTAAGTATCAGCTTTCGACGACTACGGTCCCTGATACGGTGATCATTCAGCAAAGCAGCAGGCAGGGCATCATTTCCGGAGCGGATGTCCGCGTCGACCGCGATGCCGCCCGGGATGCGGGGATCGAGGTTGCGCAGGCGCCGCGGCAGGGGCGAAACAGCGCACGGGCGGTGGGAACGATTCCCCTGAGCGAACTCATGGCGAAAGGCTCGCGGAAGTTCGACGCCGCGCCGGTCGAGCCCGACGATCCCGCGGTCATCCTCTACACCTCGGGAACCACCGGCAACCCGAAAGGGGTGACGCTCACCAACCGGAACATCCACTTCCAGTGCAACACCGTCGTTCCGTCCATCATCCCCTTCACCCACGAGGACCGGGTCGTCGGGGTTCTCCCCCTCTATCATGTGTACGGGCTCGCGAACGGCCTCATTGCCTGCGTGAACTACGGCGCCTGCATGGTCATGATCGCCCAGTACAGCCCGCAGAATCTCCTCGACGCGATCGCCGAGAACCATGCAAGCATCATGCCGGCGATCCCGAGCATGTACCAGCACCTGCTCACAGTTGCCCGCTCGCGCACGGCACGCATCCCGAAGAGCCTGAAGTACTGCGTCTCCGGTGGAGCGCCGCTGTCGGTGTCCGTGCTGCGTGAGTTCATGACGGTCTTCGAAACCCAGATCTCGGAGGGCTACGGACTCACCGAGACGACCTCCAGCGTGTGCTGCAACGTCGCCGGTGACGGCTACAAAGAAGGAAGCATCGGGCATGCGGCAACCGGTGTCGAGATAACTGTATTCGATGACGAAGGGAACGAGCTTGCGCCGGGAGAAGTCGGGGAGATCGTCATCAGAAGCGAAACCGTCACGCCCGGCTACTGGAACAACGATGCCGCAACCGGTGAGTCCTTCAGCCCCGGGGGATGGTTTCACACCGGCGACCTCGGCTACGCCGATGAGGACGGAGTTCTCTTCATCACCGATCGGAAGAAGGACCTCATCATCCGGGGGGGCTTCAACATTTCCCCGCGCGAGGTGGAAGAGGTAATCATGCTTCATCCCAAAGTGCGGGAGGCTGCGGTTATCGCAGCCGAGAGCAAGCGTGGCGAGGAGACCGTCAAAGCCTTCATCGTGCTCCATGACGGGGAAGAGATGAGCGAACGGGAGGCTATCGATCATTGCGAGGAGAACATGGCGCCCTACAAACGACCCAAAGTTGTCGAGTTCGTCGATACGCTGCCCAAGAGCGCGACGGGCAAGATTCTGCGAAATGAGCTTCGCGGTGAAGCCACGGACAAGCGACTAGTGGAGCGGGAGAGGTAATGTTTAAACGCGCGAAAGAACAGGGACCACCGCCGATGGGCCTCGGCCACACGCTCGAGGAAATCACTCGCCGGTACCGGAAGCGGGAAGCTATCCGGTTCGAGGGGCAGGTAACGACGTATCAGGAGCTCGAGGAGAACGCGAACCGCGTAGCCGGCGGCCTTGCCGCTCTCGGCATCGGGGCAGGTGACCGGGTGGCGATCATGCTGCCGAACATCCCGGAGTTCGCCTACAGCTTTTTCGGCATACAGAAACTCGGCGCGGTAGCCGTACCCTTCAACACGATGTACAAGGGTCGTGAGATCAGCTTCATCCTCAAGGACTCCCGTGCCCGGGCGATCATCTGCCTGACGAACTTCGCGAACCTCATAAGCGAGATCAGGGACGACTGCCCGGACCTCGAGCACATCGTCGTCACCGGGCAGCGGACACTCGTCTTCATAGATCCGGAGGCCACCGTCAACGTCCAGCTCGTGTTCGAGAAAACACATTTCCAGAGCGCCGACGAAGCATTTCGCGCGATCGGCTCGGTGATCGTCGAGACCTTCCGGGAGCTCGGCGTAGATGATGCGTGGTACATGGTACAAGCACCAGGGGGCAGTGAGGTCGGCCGGTGGCCGGAAGCTCGCGACGATTCTTCTCAGCGAGATCGAGAATCTCTACGTTTCGAACGTGATTGCTTTCCTCAAAGAGATGGACACCGACCCCCTCTTCAAGGTGCTCTACGTGCCGCCGGAGATCAAAGACAAGGCGGTCGAGCCGCTGAGCAGCGTGGAGCAGGAAGCGGGCCGCGAGGCGACGATCGAGCAGTTCCGCGACGCCCTCGTCGCCAAACTCTCTGCAACGCTCGGCATAACCATCCGGCCCGGCAAGCTCACCCGTGACGAGCTCATGGCATACGAGAAGAACCGTGCAATGGCGCATCGCGTGTGAGCCGGCGCTCGGGCAGGCACTGAAGTCCGGCCACCGGGGCCGGTGAAACCGTGAAGTCCGGCCCCCGGGGCCGGTGAAACCGTGCCGCGGAGGGTGGCGCTGGTCACCTGAAGACGACCGCGTTTTCCCCGGGCTGCTCGACCCGTCTCAGCAATCTACGCTATGCTTATGTTCGTGGCATCCGGTGGACTTCGCAGCTTTACACAAGAAGAATTGGATCAGTTCTTCGACGCACTGTCCCGGCTCGGCATCTTCTTCAAGGATCTGGAGAAGGATGAGGTGATTCCGAACGCTCTCTGGGCGGAGTGGGGCTACGTCGCCGAGGAGATGAAGGGCGAGCGCTGGTTGCAGGCCCTTCATCCGGATGACCGCGAGCGGGTTCGCGCGCGCTTCAACGAATACAAACAGGGAAGTGATGAGATCACCCAGTCCGAGTACCGAATCGTCACGAGATCGCGCGAGGTCCGCTGGATCCTCAGCAAGTCGATCCTCTTCGGCGGCGACAGCGAGAGCACGCATCACAAGATGGTCGCCATCGACTACGACGTGACCGCGATGAAGGAAGCGGAGGAGGAAATCGCGCGGGCACGGGCCGACGCTGAAGCCCACGCCCGGGAGGCGGAGCTGTTGCGTGAGGCGGGCGCCGCCATCGCATCCACTCTCGACCGCAGCCGGGCGGTGCGGCGGGTGCTCAGCTTCCTCGCGAAGACCGTGCCGTACGAGACTGCGACCGTACAGGTCCTCGAAGAGGACGTCCTGGAGATCGTCGACTGCTCCGGGCCGGTGCGCCGCGGATGGGGTCCCGGCACCGTGCACGCGCTCGGCGACTATCCCGGCTACCGCCGGGTCGTAGAGGCGCAGGAACCGGAGCTCCTGGTGTGCCCCGTCGATGAGATCCCCGAGCTACCGGAGCATGTTCAAGGTGAAACCATCTCATGGATCGGTGTGCCGCTGAGGGCGCAGGCAGAGGCCGTCGGCATACTCACCCTGTCGGCTCCGGACTGCGAGTCGTTCGGACAGGAGCACCTGCGGCTTGCCACATCCATAGCCGACTACGTGGCCCTCGCCATTCAGAACGCGCGGCTCTTCGAGGAGGCGCACCGGGCTGCCATCACCGATCCGCTGACCGGCGTCTACACCCGATACTGGTTCATCCCGTACGTCGAGCAGGAAATCGCGGCCGCCCTGCGCGATCCCACGCCCCTCTCCCTGCTTGTCTTCGATCTGGATCATTTCAAGCAGCTCAACGATACCTACGGGCACCCCGCCGGCGATGATGTCCTCGCAGGGCTGATTCGGGCGATCTCGGGCGTGCTTCGCGCGGCGAATCCCATCTGCCGGCTCGGCGGCGAGGAGTTCGCAGTTCTTCTGCCCGGCGCGGATGTCGATGTGGCTCAGGCTGTCGCCAACCGGCTCTGTGAGACGGCCGCGGCGACGAGGTACGACTGCTGCCCCGAGCGCCCGGTGACCATCAGCGTCGGCGTTGCCGGCCTCGACGAGACCTGCCGCGAGTATCGCGAGCTCCTCTCTCGGGCCGACAAAGCGCTCTATCGCGCCAAGGCCGCCGGCCGGAACCGGGTGGTGGTGTACGGTGCGGAGGGCTGAGAGCGCAGCGGCCGATGAACTGGCGGCGCTGTCCATCCAGAAAGACAGCGTTATGGGACGGCTCAGCGAGGAGCTTACGAAGTCCGTGCATAGGCTCTCTTCCAAAACGATTGGTCTTGAACCTCCGGAAGTCGTGCAAGATGATAAAGTTCTGGCCCAGCGTCTTCCGGCAAGCGCTATGGCGCCGTAGTTGCGAAGATCCGCTCGAGCGACCGCGTCTCGGATAACATGAAACGGCGACGGCGAGGCCAACCTCCGGGTCATAACCGAGCCGCTCAACTTTGCCGTCCTTATTTTTCTTGTGCTGTATCCCCTGGCCGAAGCGGCGGCGGGCCACACAAATGTCGTGGCCAGGCTATTCGGGGCGATCGGTGAGATCGGGAGTGCCTGCGGCGAGGAGCGTGAACGGGAGGCCCTGCGCCGGTTTAACGATTATCTTCTCGAGCTCTCCCTGACCCCGCCTGGTCGTCCGGTAGAGTACGCAGGTCTCGATAAGCTCCATCAAGACGCGAATCGAATCGTGGGAAAGCCACACTAAGTCCGACGGTCTGCCCGAGGTGAGCCGGCTGCCCCCGACGCTGCAACTGTGCCGCCGCTGCAACTGTGCCCGCTGCGCCACGTAGAGCTGTGCCCTGTTATTCATGTTATGCATAAGTATACTGGGCACAGGAGGTCTTATGGGCACAGCGGTAACGATTCCGAAATACGAGGCGGTGGCCGATCGCGTTCAGGCGATGATCGATAACGGCGTGTATGAGCCCGGCGAGCGGCTTCCCTCGATACGCGAGCTTCACCTCCAGCTCGGCGTGAGCGCAATCGGGTCACTTCGTCCGCCGGGGCCCGCCTATCTGTCTCGATGCCGATATCCACATGGCAGGCGTCGATTGTGACGGTGGGCCGCAGGAGGTGTCCTCAGGCAGCCTCACGCGTACGGTCATGCGTGATTCCGGAGTGGGCGGTCGCGTGAACCTCTTCTCTGTGGATCCTCCCGCAGAGAGCCTTCCGACCCGGCAGATCATCGACAGCACCGTGCGCGTGCTCAGACGCTACCCCGAACGTGTGCTCGGCTACGAGCTTCCCGACGGGCCGGAGGAGCTCCGCCAGGCGATCGCGAAGCGCCTGTTCC
>JAAAOH010000281.1 GCA_009908925.1 Spirochaetota bacterium
ACAACGTTTCTTCCAGTGACGCCGAATGCCGCTTCCGCACCACCGACATCGGCTCGCCCGAGGAAAACACCTTCCGCGAGCTCATAAGCGAGGACGTGTTCTTCCCGCACTGGGAGAAAGGGCGGGTCGGGGAGTTCTCGGTTGATCTGGAGCCGTTTGAGGTTATGTGGCTGAAACTCCGCTAACCGTGAGGTATATAGAAGCGTGTTGGTACACGCTGAGCTAATTCGTTATCGGACGCGGGTGTAGCGTTCCTCTGCGCGTGCCGGATTCGGTATGACACATTTTTCGCCCGTATTTTCCCTGGATGCATGGACTTACCTGAAATCCACCAACACGCTTCTTGATACCTGCTTAGAGACGCTGTCGGGCCTGGGCGGCCTGCGCGCTCTCGGGACGGCGCTCGATGAGCCGCCGGTAGAAGCGCGCCGCGTACTCGGGCTCGGCAAGTTGCTCCTCGAGGCCGATTCCCGTTTTGAGCATCGCTTCCGGCCACAGCTCGGATGCCGGGTAGGCGACGGCGAGCTGGGTGTAGGCGATAATCGCCTCCTCGTGGCGATCGAGCTCTGCGAGGTGGTCTCCGCGTGTAAGGAGCACGCGCGGCGCAATCGGCGACTGCGGATTGCGCTCCACGAAGCCCGCAGCCTGCTCGACGTAGAGCTCCTTGAACTTCCTGGTCTCGAGGGCTCGCAGGCCGTTGAGGTAGAACTCGTAGCCGAACGTGTCCGCGGGGCGGGTGGTGCCGGCGGCCCCAGCGTTGCCGGCGCCACCCGCGGCGCCGGCGGGCGCCTCAGTGTTGCTGCCCGCGCCCGCGGTGCCGGCCGCGGCCCCAGCGGTGCCGGCCACGCCCCCCGGTGCGGCGACGAGCTCGAGCAGCGCGTCGCGATCGCTCTCCCACTCTCGCACGTTGCGCTGCACGAGCCGCGCGGCGATGCGGCGGGAGGCGGGTGTTACGCGGGAATCGGGATGGACGGCGAGCTGCCGAAGGAGGATGAGCAGGGCCTCTTCGTCCTTCTCTCGCGTCGCGAGCAGCGCGCCGAGCTGATACTCGGCCTCGGCAATGAAGTCGCTGTCGGGGTAGGCGCGGATGTATGTGCGGAGGCTGCGCTCGAGGTCATCGCCGACGACCTCGATATCCTGTTCAGCAAGACTGCGAATGTAGCTCTCCCGGCGGGAACGTGTGTCGCCGTCGAGGCCGGTTAGGATTCCGTACTTGTACTGGACGTAGCTTTTGCGGTTCTGAGCGATCCGGTAGGCGGTCGCCACGTCGAAAGCCCAGGCCACCCCGTTTATGAAGAATCCTCCGGCCATGAGTGAGGCGTTCGTGATGGCGCTGCGGTAGCGTTCGGGCGACTCGGTGATGGTGGAGAGCTGCCAGATGTCGCTGAAGTCGTTCCACTGCCGCAGCATTCCGGTGAGGATCATTGCGGCGCCGCCTGCGCGCACGCCGGCAACACCCCATCCGAGGGTCGGCTCGCCCACGCCGAAGAGGGCGTAGCCGGGGACCCATACGGCCATGAACATCGAGAAGAAGTCCACGCTGCGGGTCATCTCGAGGTATTCATCATACTTCATCTCCACGGGCAACCCGTCACGTAACTCCGGGGGCAGCTCGCGGAAGAGTTGCGGAAGCATACTCATCTGGGCGGTGGCCGTCGAGCCCGCGATGAAGAACAGGAGCGCTATCGCGCCCGCACGCATGTATTTTCTCATATGTCTTCCTTACCGTTGTAACAGCGGCCGCGCTACCGGCGCCGCGCCCGCGTTATCGACAGGTCGCCTGCGCTACCGGTGCCGCCGGGTTCCCGCACCGCGACCGGGGTCCCGCCGCGGCGCGGGGGCGTTACCGACACCCGTCCTCGGAGCCCTCCTCCCCGAACATCGCGGTGAGCAGATAGTACAGTTTGGTGCGAAGAATATGATAGGAGAAGTACTTGCAGGCAAGCCGGTAGTTCTTCTCGGCCATGTGCCCGCGCAGATCGGCATCATCGAGGACTCGTTTGGTGTGCTCGACGGTTTCGGCGGAGATGAAGTTGTCCATCTCGATCACGTCGAAGCCCAATGGCTTTATGTCGTGGGAGTAGATCGAGTAATTGTTCACGAGTACCGGCTTTCGGAAGTACACCGCCTCGAGAAACGCGTTTCCGAACCCCTCTATCAGGGAGGGATAGGTGACGAGATCGGCGTGGGGATACACGTCCTGCAGGCTGTAAACCTTCGCGCCGTCCGGCGTTGTCCCGCGGGTGTCGTCTATGACGTGGTCGTCGAAGAGCGCACGAACGCCGAGGAGATCGGCGAACTCGTGAACCCGCTGTTGATACTCATAGCCTTCGTCCCCCGAGGCGTGAGATATCACCAGGGCCGCCTTGCGGTCGAGGCGCGCCACGAGCTCTATTGCGTGTTCGATACCTTTTCGCTGCACGACGCGCGTCGGCTGCAGCACCAGGAGTTCGTCGGGGTCGAGGCCCAGCGCATCTCGCACGTCGGAATTGTATTCGTCGATGCCCGCAGGCGGCCTCTCGAACTCCATCACGTTCGGGATCAGGGTCGATGCGATGCCGGTGCGCAGCGCAAGCTGGTTCTGCGCGGAGGTGTTTATGACCACGTGCTGCATGTTCTTCAGGTGAGGCGGGAAGCTGGCGTTGAGGATGTCCCAGATGGAGTTGGTGAGAAAGCGCTTTCGCTCCCAGAAGAAATCATGGTGATGCGCGATGGTCGGGATCTGCGTCTCGGCGATGATTTCCGTGAGCGCCATGCCGAGCGGTACGTTCAACGGAATGGTCACCGCGTTCTGTGGGACGAGAACGTCGATCTCGAAGCGGCGAATGAACTCGTAGATCTGCGCTTTTATGCGCGTCCGGTACCCGTGGAGCTCGTCGGTCAGTCGCTCCGGGCGGCTGCCGCCCGCAAACGCCTCCTCGTAGAGGCGTCGGATGTCGGGGTGCTTGAAATGAAGCTCCTCCACGAGCATGGAGCGCTCGCTCGGGGTCTCGAGCTCGCCGCCGAGAAAGTAGCTCGTGCAACCGAGACCCTCGAACACCTCGGCCCACTTTGCCGTTTCAAGAGAGACTCCGTCGGTTCCGGCAAAGCGGAACGACACGAAACCGATGTTCTTGCGCATGATTTTCGAATTGTAGGCTCGCCCGTGTACCGGGTCAAGCTATTTCACGAGCCTGGAAAGCGCCTTGAAGGTGTCGGTGCCGCTGTAGCGGCAGAGCTCGAAGAGAATGGACTCGGTGGTCGTTACGACTACACCGGCGTGGCGCATACGCTCGATTGCAACCTCCTTATCGTTCCGCCTGCGCGAGGAGGTGGCGTCTTCCACGACGACCGGCGTGTAGCCCGCCTGCAGTAGATCCATGGAGGTTTGAAGGAGGCACACATGCGCCTCGATGCCGGCAATCACCAGGTAGTGACGCCCTGTGTTCTCGAACGCGGTGGCGAACGTCGTCTCATCCAGGCAACTGAAGGCGGTTTTCTCGATGGGCTCGAAGTGATCGAAGGCCTTGTTGATGGGATCGATGGTCTCGCCGAGACCCTTTGTGTACTGCTGGGTCACCAGCGTCGGCACCTCGAGCAGCTGCAGTCCGGCGATGAGGGTGCGCAGGTTCTGCTGTGTCGTGTATGAGTCGTACATGTAGGGGAACAGGCGCGTCTGTACATCGACGATCACCCCGACGCTGTCATCCAGTGGTATTCTCATACGTCATCTCTATCATGAACCGGCCGGCGTCGTCGAGCTGTGATTGACAGCGAATTCCCGCCGGTGTAGGCTGCGGCGGCAACCGACCATGGAATGGATTCAGCCCGCCATCGACTTCATGACCTCCCGGCTCTCACTCGGTGACGCGAGCCTCCCGTTCACGCCGCTATCTGGCGTGCTGGAACTCCTACTGCCGCTGCTCGTGCTGCTCCTGGCCGGACGCGTGGCAAAGGCGCTGCTCCAGCGGTGGCTCTCGCGCACTTCCTGGAGCGAGGAAGCGCGGAGCCGGGTGCTGCTCTGGGCGCGCCGGGCGTACCGCGTCTTCACCGTGGTGCTCATCGTCTCCCTCGTGGGGCGCCTGTTCGGCGCACAGATGTTTTCTTACCTCGGCGCCGCGCTTTCGGTGCTGCGCGAACCGTTCTACTCCTCGGGCAACACTGAGATCTCGGTGGTGACGATTCTGCTCCTCATCCCGGTGTTCTATCTTGCCACCTGGCTCTCGCGCCTCTCACGTCGGGTAACCAACCGGGCGCTCAGCGAGCGCATTGCCATCGATCCGGCTCGGCGTTTTTCGATATCGAGCTTGCTGTCATACGGCGTGATGGGGCTGGTCGTGGTGGTGGGGCTTTCGGTCGTGGGACTCGATCTTTCGGCGCTCGCGGTGATCTTCGGTGTGCTCGGCATTGGCCTGGGATTCGGTCTGCAGTCGTCGGTGGCGAACTTCTTTGCCGGCATTGTCATCATCTTCTCCCGCCCCATAAAGGAGGGGGATTTCATCCTCGTAAACGAATACGAGGGGACCGTCGAGCATATTCGCCTCGTCTCCACGGTGATCAACACCATCACCAACGAAACCATCATCCTGCCGAACTCGCAGATCGTCGACAACTACGTCCACAACTATTCATTCGACGACATTAGTATCGTGCTGTGCGTGGGGGTGCAGGTCTCGTACTCTTCGGACCTCGACCGGGTCAAGGAGGTGCTCTCCGGCGTCGCCATGCGAAACCCCTACGCAAAAGAGGAGGGGGATGAAGGGCTGGTGCTCTTTCGTTCCTTCGATGACTCGGGTATTACGGTCAAGCTCTGCAGCGCGATACGGGACGGGCGCGAGAAGAATCGCGCGAGCTCATGGATGGTGCTTGAAATCTGGCGGGCGTTCCGGAATGCGGGGATAGAGATTCCCTTCCCACAACGGGACGTGCACATCAAGTCGATGCCGCCGACGGAGGCTGCGGACGTTCCCGGCACCCCGGAACCGACGCCCGCCCCGGAACCGGCCTCCGGGGACGGCGACGGAGCATCGTCGTGATGCGGCGGCTCAGACGAGAAGTTGTGCGGTTTCCTCGCGGCTGCGGTCGAGGATCTTTCGCAGCGTGAGGCTTTCGAAATAACCGGTAATGTGCTCGGATACCTCGTGCCACACGTCCTGCATGAGGCATTCCTCGGCACGGCTGCATTCCGCTGACTCGCCGTTGCGCGGCGGTGTGGTGCAGGGGGTCAGCTCGATGCCCTCTCCGACTGCGTCGAAAATGGCGCGTACGCTTATATCATCGGGATCCATCCGAAGGACGAACCCGCCGCCCGGGCCCCTCACCGAATCGATGATGCCGGACTTCTTCAGCCGGAAGAAGATTTGCTCGAGAAACTCAGGGGAAATCGACTCCGCCTCGGCGAGCCTCTTTATGGGAATCGGCTTCTCGCCGCCCTCGAGCGCCAGCTTCACCAGTGCGCGCAGCGCGTAGCGTCCCTTCGTTGTCACTCTCATGTACTCACCTCGTTTTCCCCGGTGCCGAACACCGGGGTTTAGTCGTTTACTCGCTCGACGTATTCCCCCGTCTCGGTGTTGACGAGTATCTTATCGCCCTGCTTGATGAACAGAGGAACCTTCACGTCGAGTCCCGTCTCTACGGTCACGGACTTGGTGCCGCCGGTTACGGTGTCGCCCTTGACGGCATCCTGGGCCTCGGTGACCTCGTAGACGAGCTTGTAGGGTAGTTGAATGTCTATCGGGTCGGTCTCCCACATGATGATGCGGTAGGTATCGCCCTCTTTTATCAGCTTTCCTTTGGCGCCGACGGCGTCATTGCTGATCGTGAACTGCTCGTATGATTCGGTATCCATGAAGTGATAGCCGCTGTCGTCCGCGTAGAGATACTGTCCGGACTTCTCGTACACCTCGGCTTCGGCGATGGTCTCGTTCGACTTGTAGGTCTCCCGAAGTACCTGGCCGGTCTTGAGGTTCTTCAGCTTCACCCGCACGAAGGCGGAACCCTTGCCCGGATTCACGAACTCGCGGTCCGCGACAAGGTGCGGTTGATCCTTCACCAAGAGAAACATGCCTTTATCGATTGCTCCAGCTCGAACCATACGCTCCTTCTCGCTCAGTCAAGCACAGTGAACGGTATCACTCGTTTTATTGATTGTTCCCCTAATAATACCATGAGAAGCCGGTCGACGCCCATAGCAACACCGGAACAATCAGGAAAATTCTCTCCAAAAACCCGATAGTACTGCTCATCGATCCGGTGCGGGACCACCGAGCGCGTCTTGCGTGCCTGCTCGGCGGCGAAAAAGCTGCGGATCTTCCGGGGGTCGCGCTCCTCGGTGTAGCAGTTGGCCGTCTCGATCCCGCCGAGGTAGAGCTCCCAGCGCTGCGCCCATGGCGTGCCGGTTTTCTCAGCAGCGAGCGTGGGAATGGCGGCGGGGTAGTCGTAGAGTACCACCGCGCGATCACGGGGAAGCTCCGGCTCGACCAGGTGGACGAAGAGCCGGTTGAAGAGCTCCTCGTAGGTCTCTGTGTTTCGTGCCCGCATGCCCTGCCGGCGCGCGATTTGGTGCAGCGCATCGATCTCGCCGAGGTGTTGCGCCGGTACTCCGGCGAAACGCTCGAAGGCCTCGCTGATCGATATACGCTCGAAGGGTCCCTGCAGGGCGCTGGGGGGCAGCGTCTCCGTCCGTGCCGCGGCTCCCGCCTCCGTCCCCGCGTTTCGGCGGTACCCGGCGATCTCGTCACCGGCCGCCGCGAGGATCGCGTCCATGAGCGCTTCGGAAGTAATCGGCCTCGACGGTGTAGTACTCGAGCATGGTGAACTCCGGCTGGTGGAGCCGGCCGACGGCCTCGCCGTTTCTGAACGACTTCCCGAGCTGGAACACGCTGCCCGAGCCCTCGGCGAGCAACCGCTTGATCCACACTTCCGGGGAGGGGGTGAGGTAGAGCTCCCGCGACTCGTGGTCGGGGTGCTCGAAACGCGTGCGAAACACCTCGAGATGGGACTCCGGAATCAGACTGGGGGCGAGCATCGGCGTGTCGACTTCGAGATACGCTCGGTCCGCGAAGAAGCTGCGGATGGTCTGCAGCACACGGGCGCGGATCTTCAGCATGTCGGGATTCACAATACAAAAATATCGATTCGTGTGGAGATGATCAACCACGCCGCGTCGCGAAGCGGCTGTTTCGCGGCACGCGGTGAGTCGACGTCCCGGGGCGCCGGAAGCTATACTGATCATATGCCCTACGACTTCGACACTTTCACCGATCGCCGTGGCACGGCGAGCATCAAATGGGACTGGCACCCGTCCGAGAGCAACGGGGCTGAAGCGAGTGGCGACGCGGGTGGTGGGCCGTCGTACCCGACCGCGGCCGGACCGATTCCCGCCGACGAGCAGATCCCGCTGTGGGTCGCCGACATGGACTTCACCTGTCCGCCGCAGATCACCGCCGCACTGCGAGCCCGCGTCGATCACGGGTTATTTGGTTACAGCCTCGAGCCCGACGGCTATCGCGAGGCGGTGGTCTCCTTCATGCAGCGGCGACACGGTATCGGAGTCTCTCCCGGCGATATCGTCAGTGCCGAAGGCGTGATGCCCATCGTACGTGCGGCTGTCGACGCCTTCACCGAGCCCGGAGAGGGCGTCGTCGTCCAGCCGCCGGTCTATTTCCCCTTCTACATGGCCGTCCGCGACAAGGGACGGAGGTTGATCTACAATCCGCTTCTCAGCGACGAGGCCGGCCGCTACCGCATGAATCTCGCCGAGCTCGAGCAGCAGTTTCGAAACGGCGCGCGCCTGCTGCTGTTGTGCTCGCCGCATAATCCGGTGGCACGGGTGTGGAGGCGAGAGGAACTGCAGGCGCTCGCAGATCTCGCCGCTGCCTACGACGTGCGCATCGTCTCCGACGAGATTCACTGTGACGTCATCATGCCCGGCTATGAGTTCACCTCGGTTCTGCACCTCGAGGGTCCAGCTGTGGAGCACGCCGTGGTCAGTCGCTCGCCGAGCAAGACCTTCAACATTCCCGGGATCGCCGAGTCTCAGGTGATCTGCCGCGACAGAGAGACGCGAAAGCGGCTGAAAGCCGCGCTCGGAGCGGCCGGCCACGCCCTGACGAACCCGCTCGGGGCGGCGGCAGCGACGGCCGCGTACCGCGAGGGCGATGACTGGCTCGATGAGCTCATTCCCTACCTGGAGGCCAACGCGCGATACCTGCGCGAGCGCCTGCAATCAGACGTCACCGGTATACGTATGGTGCGACACGAGGGCACCTTCGTCGCCTGGCTCGATTTCCGCGACTATCTTGCAGCCGGCGAAATGAGCGACGCCGCGCTCAAAGACATGCTCAAGCGGCGGGCGGGTGTGTGGCTCTCCGACGGGCCGAGTTTCGGCCCCGGCGGTGCGGGGTTCCAGCGCCTCAATATCGCGACGCCGCGCGCGGTGCTCTCCCAGGCGCTCGACCGTATGAAAGAGGTTCTATGAGTTCCGAGTCCACGGGGGGATCCGGCGGGGGCTCCGGCGCAGGGCCGAGCGATTCACCGATGCTGCTGCTCGGCGCACTCGACGCCGAAGTGGAGGCGTTCAAAGAGCACATCGACGGCGCGAAGGAGACCGGCTGGCGTGAGTACCGGTTTCTCGAGGGCGCGATTCGCGGGCAGGCGGTGATCGTATCCCGCTGCGGGGTGGGCAAGAGCCTCTCGGCGATGCTCACCCAGCATCTCATCGACCGCTACACGCCGTCGGCCATCATCTTCACCGGAGTGGCCGGGGCGCTGAACCCTGAGCTCGAGATCGGCGACACGGTCGTGGCGAGGACCTGCATGCAGTACGACCTCGACGCGCGTGCCCTCGGGTTCGAGCTCGGCGAGGTGCCGTACACCTCCTACCGAATCCTCGAGGGTGATCCCGACCTCGTGGAGCGGGCGCTGACCTGCAAACCGAGCGCGGGCTCGGTGCACGCGGGTCATGTTCTCACCGGCGACAGCTTCGTCGTCACCTCAAAGGACGATTCGCACCGATATCTTCGCGAGGATCTCGGCGGCGACGCGGTGGAGATGGAGGGGGCGAGCGTGGGGCTCGTGGCGACGGTGAACGATATACCCTTCGTCGTCATTCGCACAATCTCCGACAAGGCCGACACCTCCGCGTCGATCAATTTTGCGAAGTTCGTGAAAAAAGCCTCCCGCAATGCCTGGGAGTTCGTGGACCACCTGCTGCCGTGATCTGTTGCCCCCGGCCTGTTGCCCACGCGCCTGTTGACCACGGGGCCCGTCTTGGCGACCTTTAGCGGTGACGGAGGCAAAACATGACCAGACGAGCCGGTATTATTTCGGTTCTCCTTGCGCTGCTGGTCGCCGCGCTTGCAGCGGCCCAGAACCCCAGTACGGAGGGCTCCGGAGCGGAGGGGGACATCTCCCGCTATCGTGTGCCCGCCAATCTGGTGGAGCTCGTGGAGGACGGCGAGCGTGATTTCATAATCGTCGATGTGCGAACGCCGGCTGAGTACCGCACCGGACACATTCCGGGTGCGGTGAATATCGACTATCGGGAGATCGGCGATCGACCACCGAAGGTGGACCGCGACGCGATGGTCGTCACCTACTGCCGCAGCGGCGCCCGCGCTTCACGCGCGCAGGCGACGCTCGAGCGCATGGGCTTCGAGAATGTCGTGAACTTCGGCGGCGTGGCGAGCTGGCCCGAGGAGCTCGTCACCGGCGACAGCCCCCGGTAGCCGGCGGCACCGGGCGGCGGCCGGCGGCACCCGTCGGACCGCACCATATAGGAGGATTGCGTGGGCCTTTTCGGAAAATCATCCAACAGCAGCTCGCTCGGCGGCACCGAGCTCGTACGGCTCGTACGTGAGGAGCCACGGGATATCGTCCTCGTCGACGTGCGCACCCCCGACGAATACCGGCTCGGCCACATCCCGACCGCGCGGAATATCTCGCACGAGCGCATCTTCGATGAGCCGCCGACCGACGACAAGGACGCCCGTATCATTCTATACTGCCGAAGCGGAAACCGATCCGAGTTTGCACGTAACGTGCTGCTTTCTCTCGGCTATCGCGACGTGACGAACTTCGGCGGGGTCGGCGAGTGGCCCGAAGAACTCGTGCGCGACTGAGCGCGCCTATACCAGTCAACGACTGAGACACATTATCACTGAGACACACGAGCTATGAGCGACACTACTACAA
>JAAAOH010000315.1 GCA_009908925.1 Spirochaetota bacterium
CGGTTCCTTGCCTCGACGCCCACCCTCTTCCACTCGGGCCTCACCCACCCCCAGCTCTCCTCGTGCTATCTCTCCACGGTCGGCGATGATCTCAATCATATCTTCAAGGTGATGAGCGACAACGCGCAGCTTTCGAAGTGGTCAGGCGGGATCGGAAACGACTGGACCCGTGTGCGCGCCACCGGCGCCCACATCAGTTCCACCGGCGTGGAGAGCCAGGGTATCGTCCCCTTCCTCAAGATCGCGAACGACACCACCCTCGCCATAAACCGAAGCGGCAAGCGCCGCGGCGCGACCTGCGCCTACCTCGAAACCTGGCACCTCGATATCGAGGACTTTCTGGACCTCAGGCGGAACACCGGCGACGACCGGCGCCGTACGCACGATATGAACACGGCCAACTGGATTCCCGATCTCTTCATGAAGCGCGTGCGCGAGGGCGGGAACTGGACGCTCTTCTCCCCCGAGGAAGTCTCCGATCTGCACGATCTCTACGGACGCGCCTTCGAGGAGCGCTACACGTACTACGAGGCGGAGGCGCAGGCCGGGCGCATGAGCAAGTACCGCGTGGTAGAGGCGGTGAAGCTCTGGCGGAAAATGCTCACCCGCCTCTTCGAGACCGGGCATCCCTGGATTACCTTCAAGGACCCGGCGAACATCAGAAGCCCTCAGGACCATGACGGAGTCGTGCATAACTCCAACCTCTGCACCGAGATCACCCTCAATAACTCCGACACCGAGACCGCCGTCTGCAACCTCGGCTCGGTGAACCTCTCGCGACACGTCACCGCCGGGGGCGTGGACCACGAGGGCTTGAGCCGCACCATCGCCACGGCCATGCGCATGCTCGACAACGTCATCGACATCAACTTCTACCCCACCGAGGAGGCGCGACGCAGTAATATGCGCCACCGGCCGGTGGGCCTCGGGCTCATGGGCTTTCAGGACGCGTTGTTCAAGCTGCGCCATCCCTTCGACAGCCGCGGCGCCCAGGCCTTTGCCGACGAGATCATGGAGTTCATCTCCTACCATGCCATCCTCGCCTCCTCGAAGCTCGCCGCCGAGCGCGGCGCCTACGAGAGCTTCCCGGGCTCCAAATGGGATCGCGGCATCTTCCCGCTCGATACCCTCGATATGCTCGAGGCCGAGCGCGGCGTCACCATCCCCGTCCCGCGCACGAGCCGCATGGACTGGACGCCGGTGCGCGAGCACGTCGCCCGCCACGGAATGCGGAACTCCAACACGATGGCCGTCGCGCCGACTGCGACCATCTCCAACATCGCCGGGAGCTATCCCTGCATCGAGCCCATCTACAAGAACATCTACGTGAAGTCCAACATGTCGGGCGAGTTCACCGTCATGAACGAGTACCTGGTGAACGACCTCAAAGCGCGGAACCTGTGGAACCAGGAGATGCTCGAGGAGCTGAAGTACCACGACGGCGACATAAGCCGCATCGACGCCGTCCCGCAGGAGCTCAAAGACCTCTACAAGGAGGCCTTCGAGATAGACGCCCCGCGCCTGGTGCAGCTGACCGCGCTTCGCGGCAAGTGGATCGACCAGAGCCAGTCCCACAACGTGTTCATGAAGGGTGTCTCGGGCAAGAAGCTCGAGGAGATCTACATGACCGCCTGGGAGCTGGGCCTCAAGACCACCTACTACCTGCGGAGCCTCGGCGCCTCGCAGATAGAGAAGTCGACCCTGGACGCCAAAAAGTACGGCTACACGCAGAAACGCGACACCGCGGCCCCGAAGCCGGCGGTGGCCGCCGGGGCGGGAGCCGAAAGCGCGCTCGCCGGCGGGAATAACGGGAACGGCACCGGCGCAGAGGAACGCGGCGGCAACGCCAGCGCCGGCGACGCCGCCACGGGCGAGCGCCCCACGCGGATCGCGGCCACGGCGGTGACCACCGACTCAGGCTTCGCGGCGAGTATCGCCGCTATGAGCTCGGCGACGGAGATCACAAACATCTGCAGCCTCGACGACCCGGACTGCGAGGCCTGTCAGTAGCGGGCGGAAACGCAACCGTCGGGGCCGCGCAGGCGCGACGCGTGAGCGGGCGCAGCGGAAAGCCCGCAGGCGCCGCCCGCGGCTCAGGGCGAGCGGGAGTGAGCCCGGCCGAGCCGCGGAGCGAGCGGCGCCGAGGACTTGCAGCGGAGCACGCGGTCCCGCCGGGCGCGCCGGAGGCGCGGGCGGCGGGACACGCCCTGAACCGGCGCCGGGAATGGAGCCGGAAACCGAGAAGGAGGAACCGATGCCGATCATCAACAATTCAAAGACGGACCCGAACAAGATCCTGCCGATGACCTACACGTGGGCGCGGCAGCATTACAAGGATGCGCTGGCGAACACCTGGATGCCGGAAGAGATTCCGATGCAGGACGACATCGAGCAGTGGAAATCGCCGACGGCGCTGAGCGACGAGGAGCGACGGCTCATTCTGTGGAACCTGGGCTTTTTCTCGACGGCGGAGTCGCTGACGGCGAACAATCTGGTGCTTGCGGTCTACAATCACGTGACGAATCCGGAGTCGCGGCAGTACCTGCTGCGACAGGCCTTCGAGGAGGCGGTGCATACCGACACTTTCATCTACGTCTGCGACTCCCTGGGTCTCGACCCGGACGAGATCTACGGGATGTATGATCACATTCCGTCCATCAAGGAGAAGGATGAGTTCGTGGTGGAGCTCACCAAGTCGGTGGATGAGCCGAACTTTTCCACGGTGGGGACGGAGAACATTCAGCGCTTTCTCCACGATCTGGTGGGATTCTACGTCATCATGGAGGGCATCTTCTTCTACGCGGGCTTTGCGATGATGCTCGCGCTGAAGCGGCAGAACAAAATGGTGGGCACGGGCGAGCAGTTCGAGTTCATCATGCGCGATGAGAGTCTGCATCTGGCCTTCGGGGTGGACCTCATAAACACGATCAAGAGCGAGAACCCGGGCGCATGGACGCCGGAGTTTCAAGCCGAGATCACGGGGCTCATCGAGCAGTCGGTTGAGCTCGAGAAGATCTACGCGCGCGACGCCTGCCCCGACGGTATCGTGGGCATCAGCTCCGAGCAGTTCGTGAACTACGTCGAGCACATCGCAGACCGCCGTCTCGAGCGCATCGACCTTCCGAAGCGCTACCACACGCCCAACCCCTTCCCCTGGATGAGCCAGGCCACCGACCTCACGAAGGAGAAGAACTTTTTCGAGACGCGGGTGACGGAGTATCAGACGGGGAGTCTGGTGTGGGACTGACGCGTGAGGTATCAAGAACCGTGTTGGTGAGACTCGGCTAACCGCATACTCGACAGCGAAATAGGACCGAATGCGGGGACATACCGAATCCGCGACACATAGCCGATAGCTACAGCCCTGCCCGGCAACGAATTAGCTAAACTCGCGCCAACACGGTTCTATACACTTCGGCGGCTGAGACCGCCGGTGGCGGCGTGAGCTACGGGGCGGCGCGGAGCTGCGCCGACAGGGGTGGCACCGTGATCCCCGGGCGGCGCCGGCGGACCGGGGTGGCGGCGGCTGGGCCCGCGGGGGCGGCGCGTACGGAGGGGGGCCGACTTGGGAAGCGGGTCGGCTCGTCCGTGGTTCGCCGGTACCGATACCGACGCTCTGTGGAACATGACACGTATCGATACACGATGCGAACCTGCTTCGCTTCTGCTTTATCCGGATTCATGGGACCTTGCACATCCGCATCTACAGGTTGCGCAAACGACCGTTTGCGGCCTAATGGCCTAATGGCGAGCTTCAAGTCTCTCGGATAACCATACCTTGATCACCGACTGGCGCGTAACGCCCAGTCTCTTTGCCTCGCGGTCGAGCTGGTCTACCATCCATACAGGGAAATCAACGTTGACCCGTTCTGTATCCTGCATCGGGCGCTTCGCCGCACTCTTGTCGAGATATTCTGTTATGTCCTCGTTGGCATCGAACGCCCTGTCAAACTCACTCGCCCTCATAGATTTCGACCTCCGAAGTTCGGGATCGCCGAACTGAAATGATCCGCCGAATGTCGCCACGGTAGGTAATCACCGCGGACCAGTGCTTATCTGAAATCTTGCCTACGACCAGGAATCGTGGCTCGTCCACGGTCCGGGCAGGCACCTCCACGACGTCAGAGTCAAGCCAGAGCTGCTGAGCGGACACGAAATCGATACCGTGTTTCCGGAGATTTGATTCGCTCTTGGCTTCGTCAAACTCGAACTCCATGAATAGAAAAAGCATACCATAATGAAGGCTTCCTGAAAAACCAATTCTCGGGCCGGAATCGGTGCTCCCCGTTCGTTTTCGCGTACGATCGGTCGCACGGGTTTCGGGCGCAAACGGTCGTTTTCCGCGCAGGGAACCAGGACGATCCTCCAGGACATAAGTCTCCGGTATGCGGTGGGCAAGATCGGCATTATCGGGCTCAACGGGTTGGGGAAATCGACACTGATGCGCATCCCCGCCGGAATACTCCATCAGCTATCTCCGTGCCGGGGCTGACCACCTTCCGCAAAAGTTTTTCTTGACGGCAGCACATAACAATGCCATAGTGTTTTTTGTGGTTCAAATGTCCGACATTTGATCAATCCTACAGCAAGACCTGCAGGAGTGTACGAAGTGGAAGGTGCCCAATGAAAAGTATTGCCGACAGCGCCGTCGTGCGAACGATAGCGAAGATTCAGCAGACCGTCGTGCTTCTATTGCTCATAGCCATTCCGGTCCTGGTGGTAATCCAGGTTCTGCTCCGGTACGTGCTTCAGATGCCGTTGATGGGAATCGAGGAGATCATGCTCTTTCCCATTATCTGGTTATATCTGCTGGGCGGGTCCGTTGCATCGTATGAACGTGATCACATCCAGGCCGGTATCATAGCGCTGTACATAAAGAAGCCCCGCAGCCTGGCGATCTTCTATTTCATCCGAACCATAATTTCCACCCTCATCAGTCTCTGGCTCACATACTGGGCATTCGAGTACTTCCTTTACTCGCTGGGGATCTGGAAGCTCAGCAACCTGCTCTATCTACCGCTGTTCTTCGGTGAGGCCGCACTGTTCGTCGGCCTGCTGTTGATGACCTTTTTTACGATCGTCGAGCTCATCGACCGCTACAACGCGGTTGGTGCTGCTCGTGAGTCCAATAGCTGAGGAGCGCTCCATGTCAATGCTTACGCTGGTTGCTCTCGATGTCGCGGTACTTGTCATTCTTCTGATGCTCAGCGTCCCACTGCCTTACTGTTTCGGTGGCGCGCTGGCCTTCATGGTCCTGTTCGGCGGTGCGTCCATGACGAGCATGATGCTGTGGGCGTTCAACCAGTCTATCAGCCTGGTGCTTCTTGCGAGCCCGCTGTTCATTCTGGCCGGCTTGCTCATAGCGAAAAGCGGAATTGCCAAACATCTCCTGAACTTCATTGATGTCTTCGTCGGACGAATCAAAGGCGGTATCGGGGTGGTGGCAATCGTGACGTCCGGAATCGTCGGCGCCATTTCCGGCTCCGGCTTCACCGGTGTCGCCTCCACCGGTCCCATCCTGATTCCCCGTATGGTTGAACAGGGCTATCCGCGGGGCTACGCGACGGCGCTGGTGACGGTCTCATCGGTGCTCGGTCTGCTCATACCGCCGAGCATCATCATGATCTTCTACGGGTGGGTTACGGAGACTTCGATACTGGCGGCGTTTCTGGCAACGGTTGGCCCCGGTATCATGATCATAATCCTCTTTTCGACGATCAACATGGTATGGACCCGGCGCTTCCCCGACATCCGCCTCGAAGACATCATCCCCGACCGACGTGAGCGATACCGCCATAACGCGAAGCGGGTCCTGTGGGCGATACCGGGGCTGATGGTGCCGGTGATCATTCTCGGCGGCATCTACGGGGGCGTATTCACGCCGACGGAAGCGGCGGCGGTTGCGGCAATCGTGGCCATTCCCCTCGGGATTCTGCTGTACAGAGACCTCGACAAGCGCGCAGCGGGAGAGGTTGTTCGTCAGGCCGGCACATCGATCGGCTCGATCATGACGATGATCATCTTCACCCTGATGCTGAGCCAGACCTATGTGCTGCTTCGCGTACCGCAGGCACTCATCGATATTCTGTTCGGCATCACCACCAATCGCCTCGTGCTTCTGATCATCATCAATCTGTTTCTCTTCCTCGTGGGCATGATCGTGAATGATGTCACCGGGATGATTCTTGTTGCGCCCCTGCTTCTCCCGCTGGTGATCGAGCTCGGCATCAGTCCGGTTCACTTCGCGGCGATCATGGGCGTAAACCTCGCCATGGGTGGTGTCACGCCGCCATATGCAAGCATTCTGTATCTGGGCATGAAAATCGGGAAGACCGAGTTCCACAGCATTCTCGGGCCGACCCTGATATTCCTCCTGATCGGCTACTTGCCGGTGGTGTTCATTACGACGTTCTGGGCGGACCTGTCCCTCTTTCTGCCGCGGCTCTTCGGTCTCGCCTGACGGATACAGGTTACGGCTAAACATAGCAGTTAAACGGGGACGGTTCGTTCCCGGAGTGAAGAAATTGCAAAGGAGTGTGAGTTATGAGGATGCAACCATTGTTTCTGGTAGGCGCGATACTCGTCGCGGCAAGCGGTGTAGCGTTCGCGGGAGGACAGGGAGAGCAGACCTGGAAGGTCGGGCACGTGCGCCCGCAGGGCACATCTACGGATACCGACGTTACGGCATTCGCTGAGGCAGTGGGAGAGGCGACCGACGGCACGCTGACCGTCGACGTGTTTCCTGCAAGCCAGCTCGGAAACTACACGGTAGTCCAGGAGCGGGTCGGCATTGGTGATATCGAGATGCAGCTGGCACCGGCCAGTAATGGTGTGACGAAAGCGCTCGGCATAACCTCCGCGCCGTACCTGGTGACGAGCTGGGAAGACGCGCAGGACGTCTTCGCCTGGGGCGGAGATCTCATGAACGCGGTCGAGGAACTGTTTGCCGGCGAGAACATCAAGGTGCTGGCGCAGTATCCGAAGTACTTCGGAGGCATCGCTCTTGCAGAGGAGCCGGCAGACCCGACGAACCCGCAGGCCAATCAGGGACTCAAGATCCGCGTCCCGGGAATCAAATCGTTCGAGCTCACCGCGTCGGCGCTGGGTTACCAGGCGACACCCATCCCCTTCTCGGAAGCCTTCACCGCAATGCAGACGGGAATCGTAGACGGCGTGATCGGGTCCGGTGCTGAAGGCTACTGGGCAAGCTTCCGCGATCTCACCGAGTACTACCTCCCGGTGAACAGTCACTTCGAGATGTGGTTCCTCTATGTCAACAGCGACCTCTGGGATCGCCTGCCTGCCGAACAGCAGGAACTGGTAATGGCGGCTGCCAGAGACATGGAAGAGGCGCGCTGGGCGGCTGCACCGAATGAAACCGAATCCTACGAAGAGCAGCTTGCGGGCATCGGCGCCACGATAGTCGAGTTTTCCGACGCCGATCGAGCCGCGCTTGCTGCGAGGGTTCGCGAGGAGGTCTGGCCCGAGATCGAAGATGAATACGGTGCCGAGCTTTTCCGCCGTATTACCAACTAGCATTCGATCGGGAGGTTAGAAACGTGAGCGAAAACTCCCATATGAAGAACGTATGGGCAGTGGTCGGAGGTGGAAACGGCGGCCAGTCGGCTGCCGGCCACCTCGGTACGATGGGCTACGATGTGCGTCTCTACGACATCGTCCAGGACACCATCGACGCCATTGCTGGAGCAGGCGGAATACAGGTGGACGGCGCGGTGCAGGGGTTCGGACCCGTCACACGTGCGTCCACGGACATGGCAACAGTCATAGACGGCGCGGATGTCATCATGGTTGTGGCCCCGGCGATCTACCATCGGTCGATCGCCACGACAATGGCACCGTCCATTCGTCCCGGGCAGATAGTGTTCGTACACCCCGGCGCAACATTCGGAGCGCTGGAGTTCCGGCGCGTCTTTCGGGACTACGGAGTGGACACGAGCTCGGTTGTCGTGGTGGAGGCACAGTCGCTGTTGTATGCCTGCAGAGCACCCCAACCGGGCCACGCCACGATCAAAGGTATGAAGAACAGACTGGCGATCGCAGCGGTGCCCGCCTCGAAGACGGCGGAAGCGTTGGCAGCCATCGCCGACGCATTCCCGCAGATGCACGCCGCATCCAGTGTCTTCGAGACGAGCCTGACAAATCTGAATGCCATTATGCACCCTGCGCCGTCGTTGCTCAACATATCAACGATCGAATCGGGGCGCGAGTGGGAATACTATCGTGACGGCATTACGCCGACGATCGGACGATTCATCGAGAAACTCGATGAGGAGCGTGTGGCCATCGGCAAAGAGCTCGGCCTCGATTTGCTGAACGTACGGGGAATGTACAAGGACTTCTACTCCGCCGAAGGCACGACGATGTCGGAAATTGTTCGAAACGTCGGTGCGTATCGCGGTATCTCCGGGCAGAAAACCATCGAGACGCGGTACGTGCTCGAAGACATCCCGACCGGGCTGGTGCCGATGTCATCGCTTGCCAGGCAACTCGGTCTGAAGGCGGACATGATGGACACCGTCTGCCACCTCGGGAGCTACATGGTCGGCCGCGACATCGAATCCGAAGGACGGACCATGGAGAACCTCGGCCTGGCCGGCCTGTCGGCTGATCAGTTGGTTGCAGAAGTCGCGTGACAGATGCGCCGAAGATTCCCTGCCCGCGTGGCCGGCGCCGCGCGGGCAGGCTTGTGCAGGGCGCACACATCAGATATTCTTGGGCCTGCGCATAGCGAGGAATCATGATTCAACCGGCACGACGACGTACTCTGCACGAGGAAATCTCCACACAGATGATGGACATGATCACCGAGGGCCAATGGCATCCCGGAGACAAGATCCCCGGAGAAATCCAGCTGTCCGAAATGCTGGAGGTCAGCCGCAACTCCGTACGCGAATCCGTGAAGGCTCTGGAGATCGTCGGACTGCTTGTTTCGATGCCGGGGCGCGGCACCTTTGTTTCCGACAACGCTCTCGAGCGCGTCCGCCTCATCCGCTATCACGCCACTCTCGATGCAGCGAATATCGAGGCGGCGCTGATCGAGCTACTGGAAGCGCGCATGATCGTGGAACCGGGGTTGTGCTGGTACGCGGCCGAGTTCGGTGGCAGAGAACAGATAGCAGAAATGGAAGACATCATCGATCGATCGCTGGATGCGGTGGATCATAACGAGTACCACTTCGAGCTCGGCATGGCATTCCATGAGAAACTCTATGAAATTGCCGGCAATCTTGTGCTCAGAGAGATGTTCGCCGGCGTGCGCGAGAAGTTCGTGATCGCGCGACGTGAAGTATACTTCAAGGTCAACAAGAAGGAGACGCTGGTCGATGAGCTACACGAGCACAAGACCATCGTCGATCTCATCAAGGCCGGCGACGGCAACCGTGCGGCCGAAGAAATGCGAAATCACCTTCAGAAGCCGCTGCAGCGCCTGAGAGCGATTCGGGCCCAGTCGGGGGACTAAACGGGCGACGAGCCGGCGACGGTCAGAGCTCGAGTACTGCCGTCACCCGGGTGCCCGACCCGTCGGTGTCGACCTCCAACGTCCCGTTGTGCTGCTCAACGAGTGCATGCACCATCTCCAGACCGAACCCCGTTGCGGCACGAGAGGCCGCTTCCGGCGGCATTCCTCCTCCGTTGTCGCTGACCTCCAAGCGCAGCCGGTCGGCCCCGTCCCGGGTGAGTGCTACGCGGACACGGGGACTCCGTGCGCCCGCGAATGCATGCCTGGCTGCGTTGGTGACGAGCTCGTTCATGATGAGCCCGACCGATGTCGAGAGTCCGGCTTTGATGACAACGTCGTCCGCCTCGGTTTCGAGCCGGATATCCTGCGACAGCGTTCCGCGGCGCAGGCCCTCTGCGAGCGTCTCGATGACCGCGGAGGCTTCCACGTATTCGTAGTCCTGCCGCCCGTAGAGGGCATCATAGACCCGGGCCATGACACCCACCCG
>JAAAOH010000246.1 GCA_009908925.1 Spirochaetota bacterium
CGTGTTGTCACTCGGCGACAGCGAGGCGACGACCCTCGGGGTAAATGTCACGTTGAGTCGCTGGATAGCAATTGCCGCAGCGACGGTGAGCACAGCGGCCGCGGTATCGGTAGCGGGTGTAGTCGGATGGGTTGGGCTTGTCGTCCCGCACATGGCTCGCATGATCGTCGGCGTCGACCACAGGCGGCTCCTCCCAGCGAGCGCGGCATTCGGGGCCGTCTATTTGGCTCTGATCGACAACCTGGCCCGCAATATGAGCGCCGGCGAAATACCGCTCGGCATTCTCAACGCCATTGTAGGCGCGCCCTTCTTTGCGCTTCTCTTGCGACGCACGGGAGGCAAATGGTGAGCATACTTGAGGCAAAGAATCTCAGCGTTGCCTTCGGGCAGTCTCCCGTGTTTTCTGATGTATCGCTTCGCCTCCCCACCGGCACCGTTACGGCCATACTCGGTCCGAACGGCTGCGGTAAGACGACACTTCTTCGCTGCCTCTGCGGGCTTCTTCGCCCTGCTTCGGGCCAGGTGCGTCTCCTCGAGGAGCCGAGCGAGAGTGCGCGGCTGGCGGTGCGCAACCTGCTTTCTCTCCCGCCGACCGCTCGGGCTTCGCTCGTCGGTTATGTTCCACAGGATGCGGAGACGTCCTTCGGATACACCGCCGCCGAGTTGGTGCTCATGGGCCGCAGTGCCCGCCTCGGGTTGTTCGGTACACCGAGTCGTCACGATGAGCTACGCGCGCGGGACGAGCTCGAGCGCCTCGGAATCGGCCATCTTGCAGACCGTAGTATCTCCTCGATGAGTGGCGGCGAGCGCCGGCTCGTGCTGATCGCGCGGGCATTGGTGACGGAGTCAACCGTCCTGCTCCTCGACGAGCCGACCGCACACCTCGATTTTCGCAATCAACTCCTTGTCCATCGCATTCTCACCGAGCTCACACGCGAGCGGGGTATAGCCGTGGCATTCAGCACCCATTTGCCGACCGACGCCTTCGGCGCCGCCACACGGGCTTTGGTCATGGACGCAGACGGCGGCACCGCCTTCGGCCCGATCGAGGACGTGGTCACCGACGACAGCTTGCGGGCAGCCTTCTCAGTTCGCACGCGCATCGTTCGCGTGCCCGTAAACGGAAAAGAGAACCACGTCGTGGTTCCGATAGAACCTATGTAGAAGAGAGGTATCTCTTATGAATATACACCGCACCATGTTGTGGGCGTTGGTTTTCTGCGCAGCGCTCACCCCCGCGGTATGGGCCTCGGGCGAAGCGGAAGGCGACACCGATGCCGCCACGCGGACAGTGACCGACGCTCTGGGTCGGGACATACAGATCCCGGCCGACTTCGAGCGGGTCGTCGCCCTCCCCATTCCGATTCCGTCGGTGTTTTTCACGATGGACGGTACCGGCGAGCGCGTCGTCGGCATGCACCCCTCATCCTACGCCGCGGTGGAAGGCTCCATCCTCGGCCGCATTGCGCCGGAACTCCTGAACGCGGAGACGGATTTCGTTACTCAGGGCTTTCGGGTGAACATCGAAGAGCTGCTCGCTCTGGAGCCCGACATCGTATTCCAGTGGGCAAGTCAGACCGAAGAAATCGAGAAGATCGAAGCGGCCGGGCTTCCGGTCATCGCCGTGGGTGGAGGCGGCCAGGACTTTCGGAATGCCCGTGAATGGCTCAGATTGGTGGGTGAGGTCACTGGGCGGACCGAGCGACTCGAGGAGCTTCTCACCTTCCATCGGGAGACCGAAGAGATGATCGAGGACCGCATCGCCGACGTGCCCGAATCCGAGCGACCAGAGGCGATGGTATTTCACAGCCCGCCTCTTCAAGCACGAGCCTACGCCTGGCTGGAGGCCGCCGGCGCGAGAAACGTGGCCGTCGACATGCCGAGCTGGATTTCGGAGATCAATATCGAGCAACTCTACGAGTGGAACCCCGAGATCATGTATATCACCAACTTCACCGATGTGCAGCCCGAGGATCTCTATACCAACGGGCTCGAGGGCTTCGACTTCGCACCCGTTTCCGCCGTTGAGAACCGACAGGTCTTCAAGATCCCCATGGGAGCGTACCGCTGGGATCCGCCGAGCCAGGAGTCACCGCTCATGCTCATGTGGCTCGCGAAGAATCACTTCCCCTCCCGATTCGAGGATCTCGATATCGAGGCGGAAATCCGCTCGTTCTACACACGCTTCTACGACTATGAGCCGAGCGAGGCAGAGATCGATGCAATCCTGAGCTCACCGGGTACCGAGCGGTGGAAGGGCTGGGAATAGCCGGATGGATCCCGTGGCCGGCCGACCGCCACGTCCTGCACTGAAGCGGGTACGGCCGGCCGCGTGCTATCGCAAAACAGCGAGGTGAATTATGAGTAGTAGGGACATGAGCAGGATCGGAGTTCTCTATTCGGGGATCAGCTTTCAGCATCAGACATTAAACGATTCCCGATTTCGAGGTCGATTCGACCCGATCGACATATACCGGCTTCCTGAGGTCGACCTGCGCGCATACGACGCGCTTGTCGTGCCCAGATCGGTGGATCAGGTCGCTTTGAACGATTACAGGCGGGTCATTCGGGAGTTCCTCGATCTGCCGGGCATCCTCGTGGTTCTCGGAGACTACCACGGGGAGTGGCTGCCGGGATGTCGTCCGGGAGGATTCACGCGCGAGGACGACGAAGCGCTGCTGAAGACGGGCACTCACACGGTCCTCGATGGGATCGAATCCGCAGATATGCACTGGCACAAAGGTATCAACGGACTGTGCAGTCACGGACACCTGCACGCGCCCGAAGGTGCCTCCACCCTGGTGTCCAACAGCCGGGGAGATACGATTGTGTACGAGGATCGCGAAAGCACGCGAGGTGTGATACTCGCCGGGTCACAGTTCGACCTGTTTTGCCACGCGTTCTCCGCCGACGAGGGAGCCATACGCGCCTTACAGAACCTGACGGCGTGGATAGACGCGGAGGCACCCGCCATTCGCGCGGCCCGCACAAGCCGGAGAATAGCGGTGCTCTACAGCGGTCTGCACTTCCAGTACGACCTCTTCACCCGGCCGGAGTACGACGACATGGAGCTGGTGTACGTGCGGCGCCTTCAAGAGGTAGATCTCGATGCCTACGACGTGCTCATCGTTCCGCGCGAGAGCAACCAAGAGGCCCTCTATGCGGCCCGCCGACAGATTCGACGATTTCTCGAGCACGGCGGCACGATCATGTCCTTCGGCGAAGTGGTGTTGCCGTGGCTTCCGGGAATCGTGTGGGCGAAACGTCTACCAGAGGTCTCATTGCCGGACCGTGCGGACGAAACGTACGCGCCCGGGTGCGTTCGCACCGACTCTTTAACCATTTCCGAGCCGACGCACGAGCTATTCGAGGGGTTGAGCCTCGACGATATGCGGTGGCACTACCACGGGGTGTTTACTCCGCAACCCGGCCAACGGGCTCTGCTGACCGACGGAGCCGACGGGGCGGTCATCCTGCTCGATGAAACCTCCTTCCCGGGTACCGTGCTGGCAACGACGCTTGATCCCGAGGAGCACGCCGGATTCGGGGGTGTCACCATTACCGAGCGTTTTCTCAGCCGATGTATAGCGTGGGCTCGCGATCGAGCCGCTGCAACGGTCGCGCCGTAGCTCCATCAGACGCTCAGTCTGCCGCGGGGTCCATACGAGATCCCGCGGCTCGATTCGAGGAACGAAAGTAGACGCTAACGTGTTTGGTCATTGCCGAAAGTGCAACGAAGACGGCCGACTGATGTCCCTCGTATCCACCGTCAGAAGCACGACCTCATATGCAGGACCTGGAGCTGGTTTTGCTACACGTCTGGAAACACGCGGCGCTGCACCACATGTCGCGACGGACAGCTGAAGCGCTTCCCAACTTGACGATAGGTGGAGCCTCCATCCATGGTTCCTCGATCCGTTGATACGGTGGAGAGCATTCGAGGCGAACACGATGTCATGGTGTGGCCCTGGAACGCTTTCCAGTTTCGAGGCGTTGTGGGCGAGCTCGCGATGCGCATGTGGGCGTATGTGGGCCGACCGGTCACAGCAAATCGCGCTCCGAAAAGTTGCAATCTATGCCTTCGTCACTCGACCGGTGCCGACACCGGCTTCAAGCACCGCCGTGTCCTTCCAGTCAGCGATCTCGAGCAACGCCGCCACCTACGGCAGGTACCGCCATGAGCGTATCCAGCGGCTCGGCCAGCGCTTTTCTACGTGCGGCGACTATCTCCAGGGGGTGGCGCGGATACGCTGTACCAAGCCGGAGTGCGGGCACGACTATTTCCGGCCTTTCTCGTGTAAGAGCTTCTACCTGTGTCCGTCCTGCAGTCGCAAACGGACCATTCTTTTCGCCGAGGTATCTCGACTAATCTACCGTATCATCGATGAGTTCTTTTTATGAGCAAGCTCGCAGTATTTAAGGACAAAAAGCGGAAATCCGAGCCTTTGCACGGTCGGACGCGTTATCCGCGAGCACGACCGCGAAACGGTAATCGAGGACAAGATTTCGCGAAGGCGTAGCACCTGCCGCGGTTCTCCCGAGAGTCGTGGCCGAGAAAGCTGCCCGTTGAGCCGATCGCTATTGAATCCCGGCGTGGTCCGGGAGCATTTACGCGCATCGATATCCACGTCTTCCTCGCTTTCTGACAGCGTTTGGAAGTCGGTCTTGTCCGTGGCGGGTACTGTTGACCATGAAGTTGTTCGACCGTCCGCCGCTCGTTCGGAGACCCAGGGCATCTCGTGTCATGGTCGGGGTGCGTCCGCCCGGCAATGTGGCGTACCGCCACGTTGTGCCATGTCGCCCGCTCGATACGGCAGGAGGAGAATACGCCCCGGCGAGACCAATAGAACAGCAGTGCCGGGAGCATCTGCGGCGGATACTGCGCAGAACCGGTGCCGCGGTAGTTCACCCCGAAACTCGACTGGGAGTCGCCTCCACCGATTCGAGTACGAAATGCACTATGTCGTCGGAAGGCACCCACTCGCGCAGGTCCGGTGGAAACACGGTCGGGGTATCCCGATGTACGTTTACAAAGCGCTCGCCAATAGCCGGTGGATTCAATCTGATCCTCTTACCAATGACAGTATCCGCCGTCGCGCGAATCCCTTTCGCGCATTGAGTCCGACAGGCTGCCATCGGGCTCGCCGTCACGGGCGTGACTCTTGCCACAGCGGAAACACGTTGACAGTACAGTGAACTGTGGCGATACTCCCCGCGTGTTTACCTGCCGAAGGCCGAACGGGAGCCATATTTCCACAAGGAGGACAGCATGAAACGCTTTCTTATTCTCTTCCTGCTGGCAATGATCGCCGCTGCGGCGTTCGCGGATGACGCACTGATGATTCCGCAGAAGGTCATGCGTTTTCGCGCGGTACCGTCGGTAACCATTCAGAATCAACTATTCAACGATGACGCAGAACGGACCGACATCGTACTGTACGAGTCCGCCCAAATCTACGATCTGGGCCTGGCGGTCGAGTACGGTGTTACCGATTGGATTACCGCGACGGTTCAGTGGACGCCGGGCTGGCGGTTTACCTCGGTATTCGATAATGGGTTTGATCCATTCGTAGTACAAGCAGGTAATGCCGCCCTTAAGTCCACAGGCTTGAACGATCTCTTCATCGGCGGAAAGTTCCAAATCATCGGCGAAAACGCCCCGGTGGCAAATCGGACACACCGTCTTGCAGCTTCCGTGGGAATGCTCGCGCCGCTATCAACCTACGACGCGGAAAGAGAGGCGGAGAACTACCTCAACGGAGATCCCTATCAGATTTCACGAGTCGACGAGGATGCACTGGGCCTGGGCACACGCCTGCACTATGACTTCGTCATTCAAGAAGGCCTGTTTGTGAACCTCTACAACGAGTTCATCTACTATCTGCCACGTGATCTGGAAGAGATCGATTTCAACAGCGCGGGTACCGGCGCTACGGCGAGCAGCACCGAGGTCGAATACGCCTACGGCTACGACCTCAGCTTCGAAGTGGAGCCGCAGTACACCTTTCCGTTCTCCGAAGGCTTGGAACTCGGCTTCGGTGTAGCAGCCACCTACAACATGTGGCCCGAAGCTGAGATCGACGGAACCGGACAAGACAACGAAGGCTACAGCTTCACCGTGGCACCGAGGGTGAACCTCTTCGCGCAGAATTTGCCGTGGCCCATGGACTTCGACCTCTCCTATTCGATCCCGGTGACCGGCAAGAACACCTTCGCCAACCACACCATCGCGCTGCAGATCAAGAACTACTTGCAGTTCTAGTTGTACGAGGTCGATCCAATGGTGTGCCCAGAGTGCGGCACGGATATGAAGGTCATCGCCGTTATTGAGGATCCCGACGAACTCAGGAGGGTTCTCCGACATCAAGGATGCAGGGCCGAGCAGCAGTCGCAGGCTGCGACCAGGCTGGTCAAGATCGGGCGGTCTCCACCGGGGTTCCATCCCGATCGCCTCAACTGAAAACGTCTTCCGTTACGCCCTTCGTAACACGTGTGTCTGTTTCCCCGCGCAAACCACGCCACAACGGCTCTTTCTTCTCCTATGCATGCGCCGTCTCCCTCCGTCGGCCGCCGACCGGCGGGCGACAAGCCTGCTACACGCAATCGTTCCCGTGCTTCGCGCAATATGGCCACTGATCGGCCGTTTTGCCGTTGGGCCCCGAGATAGGTTTTACTGTCACTTAATATGCACGGTAAGAAGAACGACTTCGTACTCGGACCCCTCCGGCGGCGTTATCGGAAGTCTGAAAACACCGGGAGGAGAGCCGAACGCGCTGAGGGCCTGCTGAAGCGCCACCCACCTCGGAAGCGTGCGGAGCTTCCCGCCATCGTGCACTTTTAATGGTGGAGCATACGGTTCGCCCGCTGTCTGAATCAGAAACAGATTGTGCCGCGCGCAGTTAAGCATTTCTTCAAGCGCTGTATCGATACGCCGAATGCGGTACACGGCATTCGATGCGAACACAATATCGTTTATCGGCGCAAGGGCATCTTCCCATCTCGAAGCGATCCATTCAGGGGTAACAGCCGACAACGGCCATGCTTTTTCGAAGTTCCGTCGCATCGCCTCGGAGGGCTCAACGAGCGTCAATTTCTCCATGGACTGAAAGAGCTTTCGGCTAAACGCTCCGGTTCCGGGTCCTATTTCGAGCGCCGAGCGTGCCGAATGAATCCGACCGCGAACCAACTCAATGATGCGAGCCGCACGTTCAGCGAGTGGACTACGGGCTTCGTAGTCGGGCGCGTATTTCTGCCAGAAGACTTCTTCGAGTCCATCATCTCCCATCCGCGAATCGCGTTCAGACGCTTCGAGAAACGCCTGCTCCCAGAAATCGAATATGTTAATACCGCGCATTGAGCACCTCTTGCCGATTTGGCGGATCGACCGGAAGCGCCGTCCGGAACGCTTCAACCAGCTTTCTTGAAAATGGATGGTTTGGAGTGCGGATCAGTTGTTCCACGGTATCCGATTCTACGATCGTGCCGTCGTGCATTACCGCGATATTGTCGCAAAAGGATGACGCGAGTTCGAGATCGTGCGTAACAAGGATCATCGTGATCCCCTGCTTTGAGCGCAGACGGCGAAGAATTTCCAGCACCCTCGCCTGTATCGATACATCGAGCATGGATGTCGGCTCATCGAGCAAGAGAACCGAAGGCTCAAGTACCAGCGCACGGGCGATCGCCACCCGCTGAAGTTGACCGCCAGAAAGCTCTCTCGGGCGACGCCACCACAGCTCCCGGTGTAAGCCCACATCGGCGAGCACTCGCTCGACCACTTCCGCAGGCTGCTTGTAACGGTGAATACGAAGCGGTTCTTCTACAGCGTCGAAGACGCGGCTGCGCGGGTCGAAACTGCTCTCAGGGTTTTGCCCTACTACCTGCAAGGTCCTCGCACGTTCGGCGCTCGGCACTTCGATCCGGTTTGCCCGAGCGTAGAGAGTTCCCGCGACGGCAACGGTACCCGCGGTCGGAACGATGCGGGCGGCAATCGCTCTGCAAAGCGTTGTCTTGCCGCATCCACTCGGCCCAACAAGCCCCAATGAGGCGTTCTTGCGCACCGAAAGATTCACGCCTTTCAGAACGTCTATTCCGGCTCGGCTTACCCCGCGAAGGTTCACGCCGCGTGAATGAAACCGAACCTCAAGGCCGCGAACATCAATCATCGGCATAGAGAAAACACCTCACGTGGCCGTGCCGATCGCTCATGTAGCGATCAATCGTCTGGTGATCACCTATCTGGTTATCGCCCGCCGCTCCTCGTCGGGCTGCGTACATACCGGGGAGCTCCGCGGTACAACGCTCGTGGGAATGAATACAACGCGGCGCAAAAGGACACCCGTCGTGCAGCTCGCTCGACGCAGGACTCTCACCGGGTATCGGTATCGCGCCGCGCGACGGGACGGCTTTCAGGAGTCCGCGACTGTACGGGTGGTTTGGACTCCGAAAAAACTCTTTCGCTGGAGCATCTTCGACGATCCTGCCTGCGTACATCACAACAATCCTGTCGGCAAGCGATTCGGCGAGGTGAAGGTCGTGCGTAACCACGATGAGTCCGCCGACAACGGACTGTTTTGCCTCGGCAAGAAGCTTGGTGCAGTCGGCACGGTTAATAGCATCGAGACCGGTCGTCGGTTCGTCTGCAATAAGCCACTCCGGCGACCGTGCGGTTGCGGCTGCCACGAGCGCCCGTTTTTGCATTCCGCCGCTGAGTTGAAACGAATACCGGTGCGTCTGACTCCGTGGAGTCACATGCTCCAGCCCGAGTCGCCGAAGCTCCGACGCTACAAGCTCGATGCGCTGCCGGCGATTGCCTGTTACCCCCTCCGCGAGCTGGTCGACAATGACCATTCTGCGGTTCAGCGACTCAGGCGGGTTCTGAGGAATCAGCGCAAGCCGGTCTCTGAGAATCCCACGCTTACGAGCGCCCTTGAGCGCTTTCAGTTCCTCGCCGCGGTATTGAACCGAGCCCGACACGTGAGCAGTTCGATCGAGGAACCCGAGCATGCCCATAAGAAGCACCGACTTACCGCACCCACTCTCGCCAATGATCGCGGTACTCGCTCCCGGCTCGAGAGCAACCGACGTCGGATGCAAGGCATACACCGTTTTATTGCGATGGGCAAAAGAAACGGCGAGATCGCGGACGAGAATCGTGCCGTCCGCATCCGAGGACCGACGCTTTTTCTCAGTTTTTTGTAACGTCATTTTCGCTCCCGTATTGCATCGGCGATAGAGTTCAAGCCGAGCGTTACCATAACAATCGTGAGGCCTGGCGCAACGAGATGAAGTGGCTGCGTGCGCAGATACGGCAGAGAGTCGCGGATCATAACTCCCCAGTCGGGTGTGGGCGGCGGCAGTCCCAGTCCGATAAAGCTTAGTGAAGAAACCGCGACGATCGCCGCGCTCATTCGAGTGGCCGATAGCACAAGAAGCGGTCCCGCGAGATTCGGTACGACATGCAGCACAAGAATTCGAAAATGCGAGGCGCCGAAACCGCGAAGATCCTCGACAAACGACATCCGGCGAATACGCAGCGCCTCGCTTCGCATGACACGCGAAAAGGTCGGCCAGGCGGTTACGACCAACCCGAGAAATAGCGTAAATGCTCCCGGTCCCAGCGCACCCGCGATTGCGATCAGGACCGCCATTCCGGGTATACCGTGAAACAGACCGGTAGCAACCATGACCAGCGTGTCAATTGTGCCTCCTGCATAGCCTCCCAATAAGCCGGCTGTGGTGGCAATAAGCGCGGTGGCTGCCGTCGCCCACACGGCGACAAGCAACGAGCTGCGTCCGCCGTAGATCAGTCGCGACAGCACATCGCGGCCGACAACATCCGTTCCAAGAAGATGTTCGGAGTCGGGAGGTTGAAGACGATTCGTCATATCAATCTCGAGCGGGGGGTGCGGCGCAAACCATGGCGCGAACACCGAAATGCCTATAATA
>JAAAOH010000283.1 GCA_009908925.1 Spirochaetota bacterium
CGAGAAGCTTCTTTGCCTCCCGCTCGGCGATTTCGTCCCAGTTGCCGCCGTCGCGCAGCCTGTAGGGATAGTACTGCCCCCATACGAAGAGAAGCGCCTTACCCTCGGGCGTGAGCGTCGAATCGACCTCGGAGAAGGTCATCCCGATGGCCGCGGGGTTCTCCGAGGGTAGGCCTTTGAGGTAGTCGGCGTATGAGTCATCGAGATACTGCGTGGATGGACAGAGAAGCTGCAGACCCTGCCGTACCTTTTCACTCGTCGTTCCCGAGACCTGATACTCCGGCGGGGAGTCGAGGGCGCTTCTGAGCACCATGCCGAAACCGTTTCCGACCTGAATCTGCTCGATGCGCCGGCGCAGATCGGGCGGGGTCCATTGGTTGAGCAACTCGAGAAAGGTCACCCAGACGTGGGCGGCGGAGACTACACGCTTTGCCGTGAACTGCGAGCCGTCGGCGGTCTCCACACCGACCGCGCGATCTCCCTCGGTCAGTATGCGGGTGACGGGCATATTGGTTCGGATCTCACCGCCGTGGTCTTCGATGTAGGCTTTCAGCGCCTGGGTCAGCATCCCCGACCCGCCTCGTGGTCGGGCAGGCCCGGCAAGGTGGATCATGGAGTGCCAGCCGACGAACTCCGCCGACATGGCGTCGATGGGCGGGGGGCCACTCTGCGCGCCCCACCACGAGAGTGCGGCCCGCAGCTTGTCGCTTTCGAACATGTCGCGTACGAGACGCCCGTAGCTGTGCATGAGCTTGCGCATGAGGTCTTTTCTGTCCTGTTTACTTGCGTGGAGGCGCTTGAAGAACAGACTCTTCGCCATGTTGGCGGGGGTGGGCTCCTGCAGGAATAGCTCGAAGACGGCCCTGTTGAGCGGCTGCCACTTGCGAACGAAATCCCGGTAGGCCTCCGCATCGCGCTCGCTTATCTGCGCAATGCTCTCGGCGGTCGCATCGAGATCCTCATGGAAGTGTATGACGCTGCCGTCGTCGAAGGGGGCGCTCATGAACGGATCGAGGGGGATGTACTCGAGGCCGTATTTCTCGAGCTCGAGCTCCTCTACGATGGGCGTGTGATGGATCATGAAGTGAAGCGACCCGCCGACGTCCATCTTGAACCCACCGAACATATCGCGGGTACACACCGCACCTCCGACATCTTCCCGTCGCTCGAGCATGAGGACTTTGTGTCCCCATTTCGCCATATAGGCGGCCGTGACCATTGCGTTGTGCCCTGTGCCTGCGAATACAACATCTGCGTCCATGAGAAGCACCCCCTTTGCCGGCGTCGTGCGCTATCGATATCTTCTGTCCGATGCCAAAGGTACTAATTGCAGGCGGCGGCGTACACGGTACGTTCCTGTCCCACGCGCTCACTCGGACGGGCGCGCTCGATACCGACGATATTACCGTGCTCGACCCCCATCCGGAACCCCTCGAAGTCTGGCGCCGCCAGACGCGGGCAACCGGGATGCGCTATCTGCGCTCCCCGAGCAGCCACAATCTCGACCTCGATTTCCGGGCACTGCGGGAGTTCGCGCGACGCCGCGAGACGGATCCCGCCACCGCGGGCGCGGGCGCCACACCGGCCGCGGGCGCCGCCGCCGGTGACGAGGCGGCGCCGCTCTTCATCCCGCCCTACGCCCGGCCCACCCTCGAGCTCTTCAACGCGCACGCCGCCGAGGTTATCGCGGAGGCAGCACTGACGGCGCGCAGACGACGCGCGCGTCTTCTCGATGTGGAGGCCCGCACAGACGGCGTGCGCGTCAGAACCGACGACGGAGAGGAGGGCGCCGACTTTCTCATCCTTGCCGTCGGTCGAACGGAGATGCCCTTCCGGCCGGCGTGGGCCCGTGGACTATCGGCCGGCGGCGGTGGCGCCGGAGCCCGCCCGGGCTCGGTGCCGGGCTCCGAAGCGCCCGTCGTGCATGTCTTCGACCCGGATTTCGACCCCGGGCGCCTCGAGCAGGCTGCGGCTCCGGTTGTGGTCGGCGGCGGGGTCACGGCCGCTCAGGTGGCCTGCCATGCGGCCCGACGCAGCGGGCGCGGGGTGGTGCTCCTCACCCGGGGACCGTTGCGCGTGGGACAGTTCGACTCCGAACCCTGCTTCATCGGGCCACGCTGCCTGGCCGACTTTCTCGCGGAGCCGACACCGGCCGCCCGGCGGAAATACATCGGGAAAGCGCGGTATCCGGGGACCATGCCGTGGGACGTGGAACAGACCCTCCTCGCCGAGAAGCGGGTGGCAATTCTCGAGCACGAGGTTGCCGGGATCGAGCCGACGGGCGTCGCGGATACAGCCGGGGGCAGGCTCAGGATTCATCTGCGGGGTGAGGTACAGTCGGTGGAGAGCGATCTCGTCGTGCTGGCGACAGGATTCGAGCGGCGACTGCCGCTTTCAGGCATCATCGCCGACCTCGCCCGCCGTAACGGGCTTTCCACCGGGCCCTGCGGTTCGCCCGTGCCCGACCGGTACCTGAGGTGGCATCCACGGGTGCTCGTCACCGGAACTCTCGGCGAGCTCGAGATCGGTCCGGCGGCGCCGAACATCATCGGGGCACATCTCGCCGCGCGCCGGCTCGTGCCCTTCTTTCGGGGCGATCACGGCGGGCTGCCGGCGGACGATGCCCGCGACATCGCATGGACGGCCCTCACCCATTACCTGGGTAATTGATGGATCTGGAGAACTGATGCAACGCGGCAGAGGCTGCGTTCTCAGACCGCCTCGAGGTCCTCGACCTGGGCCTGATACTCGAGAACGCTCGTGCGGATACTCGCAAACACCAGCGGAAATACGACGTTATAGAAGTAGGCCCTGTCGAGCATGTACTTCTTGCGGTTCTCGTATTCTCTAACGATGCGCTCGTTCTCAGCAGTCATGAACTGTTCGTAGGACTGAAACGGAACCACGCCCTGTCCACCGGCGTCAAAGGTCTTCACGTTATCCTGATAGCGTCCGAGCCCCTGAAAGAGCGTGTAGAGGTCGTATTCCCGGTCCACGAACTCCGCGATTGCCTCTGCGGTGCCGAGCTTCTTCTTCAGCACGTCGTGCTTGCGCGGGAAGATCAGCTCGAAGAGATAGTCTTTGCGAAGCTGAATATCTTTCGCGGCCAATCCGTCCTCGATGGCGGCGGTAACGAAGCGGTTGCCCCGGTAGTACTTCAACAGGTCGATGATCTTGTCGGCTCCGCTCTCACCCTTCTCGAGCAGCAGCTGTACCTGTCCGAGAATGGACTCGGGCAGACCCGGCGAAACCTGCACGCTGTAGGTGTCGAAGCGGGCCTGATTCTTGTCCTGCAGCAGCACATTGGAGAAGCGGAAGACCTCGCTCTTCTCGATGCTGCGGTAGTAGCCTGAGTACGCCTCCGCCTCGCGACGAAAGCGCAGGTAGTACTCGTCGGCAACGCGTGTGTCTTCGAGCACCTCGTAGAAGTACCGCGATATGCGCAATCCCCCGACCGGCGCCGTGGATTCCATCCGCTTGGCCTCGATGACCGGCAGGCCGACGATGTCCCACTGCTTGGCGCCGTCGGGTCCGAAGTTTCCGACGGTCACATCACCAATATTCGCCCCGATGCGGACACGGATCTGGAAGAGTGCGTTGAACGCGTCGGAGACGATCTGATCGGAGCGCAGCCTGGAAATGATGTCGAAGGCGCGCTCGAGCATCCTGCGGTTCTCGGCGCTCTCGCCCTTGCTGAAGAATCCCTCATCCGCCTTGTTGAAGCGCTCGGAAACCCGCTGAAGCTCCACGCAGGTGTAGAAAAGCTCTTTGGCGATATAGCGCACCGCCGCATCGTCGCCGTGCGGCACCCGCGGGTCGGTGGGCCCGCCGTAGTGGAACATCACGCTGTCGCCCTCGATCTTGTTGAGGTACCCACCGTGGCGCTTGAGCACGGCATTGAATGCGGTATAGAGGCCGTTGAGGACGGCCTGATTCTCCTGCGGACTGAGGAACTTGGAGATGTAGGTGTAGTCGGCGATGTCGAGGAAACCGATCCCCATCTTGGCGACCTCGGAGGTCTGGATGATACCCCCGGCCTCCATGATCGCGTCGACGAGTTGCTGAGGCAGGTAGTATTCCTCGATCTGCTTTCGCAGTCGAGACTCCCAATCCTCGCTGCCCACGGTGCCCCGAGAAACGTGCGGATCGGTCATAAGCGGAGTATATCATATCAGGACGGAGGCCGGTCTTCAATGAGAAAGCGGCTCGGCGCAGGGGGCGATGCGACGCGCGTCGCCTTTTCGCCCGCCCCGTCGCGCCGCTATACTGGGAATGGTGGCTTCCAAACGACTCTTTCTTGCCGTGCACCTCCCGCAGCATCTTCGCGATCGCCTGGCCGGGCTCCAGGAGGCGCTCGCCGTCCACGACTCGGCAGTACGCCTCGTCGCGGCCGAGAATCTGCACCTCACCCTCCACTTCCTCGGCAATACGGAGAGGGAGCACATCGACTCGCTGCGGGGCGCGGTGCGTCGTGCCCTATCCGGATTGGCGAGCTTCGAAACGCTCGCACGCGGGGCGGGCTGCTTCCCCTCCCCCCGAAAACCGCGGGTATTCTGGGCGGGAGTGGAGGACCCAAGCGGCGAGCTCACAACGATTCACGCCGCCCTCGCGGGTGAGCTAGCCGCCCTCGACTTCGAGCTCGACTCGCGCGCCTTCTCACCCCACATCACGATCGCTCATGCGAAAAAACGCGCCGACCGGGGCGTTCTTGTCTCGGCCGCAGGCGACCTCGCGGCTGCGGCCACGACACAGCTCGGCCGGCAGGGCACAGCGCTGCCGGTACGCGCCGTCTCGCTCGTCGAGAGCGTCCTCGGGCGCGGGGGGCCTGCGTACACCGATATAGAGACCGTTGAGCTCTGAGCCGGATTGAAAAGCTGCAGATAAGAATGGGGCCGGATAAAAAGGTGCCCCTCACCGGAAGCCTGTGGTGCAGGGCTTCCGGCCGAGGGGCGAAAAACCCAAGGGAAAGGAGGTAAAAACCCTTGGGTCAACACGAAAAAGTCGCAATATGGAGGCAGAAAAAGACAACTGATTCACCTATAGAACAACAGAAACCAAAAAAGGTTACACATCGATATTCATAAACCGTGCACATTACGGCAATTTTCGCTACATTAGAGGCACCGTAAGCATATGAAGTATTTCCTTATGCATCTCGGCTGTCAGATGAATCAGTCGGATGCCGAACGTATACGCACCGTGCTCGAGGGCATGGGGATAGAGCGAACAGAGGCGGAAGAGGAGGCGGATATCCTCGGCATGGTCTCCTGCTCGGTGAGGCAGAAGGCCATAGATCGGGTGTATTCGCGCATCCACAAGTGGAACAAATGGAAGCAGGAGCGACCGCTTCTCACCTTTGTATCGGGATGCGTGCTTCCCGCCGACCGGGAGAAGTTTCTCGATCGCTTCGACCTGCTGTTCTCCATAACCGAGCTACCCGAGCTCCCGGAGATGATCCGCGGCCACGGCGTGGTCACCCCCGCCTCCGCACGCGGCGTGGTCCCGCCGGCGAGCCTCGAAGACCCGCGTCGGGGCTACTGGGAGGTCGAGCCGACCTACAGTACCGGCGTGGAGGCCTTCATCCCCATTCAGAACGGCTGCGACAAGTTCTGCACCTTCTGCGCCGTCCCCTACGCGCGCGGGCGGGAGGTATCCCGCCCCGCTGCGGACATCCTCGCGGAGTTCGACCGCATCGCAGAGCGCGGCTACCGGGCGATCACCCTCCTCGGGCAGAACGTGAACTCCTACGGTCTCGATGCTCTCGGCGACGGAGTGGATTTCCCGGAGCTTCTGCGACGCATCGGCGAACGGGCGGCTGCATCCGGACGCGATTTCTGGGTGTATTTCACCTCCCCGCATCCCCGCGACATGACCCGCGAGGTGATAGAGGTCATCGCCGAGTATCCGCATCTGGCGAAGCAGATACATCTGCCGCTTCAGTCCGGCGACGACACCGTCCTCCGGAACATGAACCGGAAACACGGCCTCGCCGACTACCGGCGCATCGTCTCCGACATCCGCGAGCTCCTGCCCCAGGCGACGCTCTTCACCGACATCATCGTCGGCTTCCCCGGCGAGACCGAGGCGCAGTTCGAGAACACGCGAGCGGCGATGGAGGAGTTTCAGTACGACATGGCCTATGTGGCGATGTACTCCCCGCGGCCCGGCGCGGCGAGCAGCAGGCGCGAAGACGACGTAGCCCACGAGGAGAAACGGCGGCGCCTCCACGTGCTCTCGGAGCAGCTGCAGCGCAGCGCGAGCGCCCGCAACGAGGCCCTTCTCGGACGGCGGCTGCCGGTGCTCGTTACGGGGCATGACCGCAAGGAGGGGTATCTCACCGGCATGACCGAGGGACGCATCGTCACGCGCTTCCCGTCGGAGAACACCGAGCTCATCGGCGAGATCGTCGAGCTCGAGATCACCGGCCATGCATCCCTCTCACTCTCCGGTGAGCTCGCAGGGCGGACGAAGGCGGACGCCGGGCGCGGTTCCGGCACGCCGATCGACACGGCGGGGTTCCGCCGGTGAGCGCCCGCGTCGCCTTCCGGACCCTCGGCTGCAAGCTCAATCAGTACGAGACCGAATCCATCGCCGCGGAGTTTGACGCCGCGGGATACACCGTGGTGCCCTTCGCAGAGGTGGCCGACGTCTACGTCATCAACTCCTGCACCATCACCAGCCAGGCCGATCGCAAATCCCGCAATCTCGTCTACCGCGCCCTGCGCACCGGCGGCGCCGAGAGCTCGGTGGTGCTCACCGGCTGTTTTGCAGAGCGCAATGCCGGGGGCCACGGCGATGACCCCCGGGTGATGGTGGTCGGGAATGAGCAGAAGAGTGAGGTCTTCCCGCTCGTCGACGCGCGCCTGCGGGCGGGGGCACACAACGGGCCGACGGCCGGGCCGTCGCCGGTTGCGGCAGCGGCCCCCGGACCCGCGCAGGGAGGGCCTTTCGGATTCCGGGCCGCGCGGGGCATGTTCCACACGCGCGCAGCGATAAAGATCCAGGACGGCTGTGACCAGTTCTGCACCTACTGCATCGTGCCCCATGTGCGCGGCCGCGCGGTCAGCCGCGAGCCCGCCGACATACTGCGCGAGACCCGGGGCACCGTCGCCGGCGGGGCACGGGAGATCGTCGTGACCGGTGTGAACCTCGGCCGCTACCGCCACGGCGAGCTCGATTTCACGGAGCTGCTGCGTCGGCTGCTCGATGAAATCCCCGGCGACGGCGGCGTGCGTGTTCGCATCTCCTCCCTCGAGCCCGAGGGCCTCGACGAGCGCTTCTCTTCTCTCTTCGCCGATCCGCGTCTATCACCCCATGTGCATCTCTGCCTGCAGAGCGGATCGGATGCGATCCTCGGGCGCATGGGCCGACGGTACCGCTCGGCCGACTTCAGGCGCATTGCCGACTCACTTCGCAGCGTCGACCCCATGCTCAACCTCACCACCGACATCATCGTCGGCTTCCCCGGCGAAACGGAGGCTGAGTTCGAGGCTTCGGTCTCCGCTGTCCGCGAGATCGGGTTCAGCCACATCCACGTGTTTCCCTTCTCCCCGCGCGAGGGCACCCCGGCGGCGCGGATGCCGGATCAGGTTCCCGCAGCGGTCAAATCCAGGCGGGCCCGGCGGCTTCGTGAGCTCTCGGCGGAGCTCAAGCGGCAGTACTATGCCCGGCTGGTCGGAAAGCGCGAAAAGGTGCTTGTGGAGAAGGTCGACGCGGCTCTGCCGGCGACCGCGGTGGCGGCGCCGGCGACCGCGGCCCGCGGCTACGGACGCTACTACGTGCCGGTGCTCATACCACAGGCGGGTCTCGAGCAGAACGCCGTGTACGAGGTCGACATCAACAGGCTCCTCGACACCCCCGACGGTCCGGTCCTTCTCGGCTCCACCTAACCTGCGGCCCGTCGCAGCCGGTCCCGCAGCGCCCTGCCGATGCCCGCGGAAGCCGGAAGCTCCGCCACGATGACGTCGCATCCCGCCGCGTCGAAGAGATAGAAGCTGCGGTAGAGCCGTCGTGCATAGTCCTCGAGGTCGGAGGCAAGAACTGAGACCGCCGGTCTCGTCGTGCAGTCGCCGAGGAGCGGTGTGACGCCGATGTAACCGAATCGGATTCCCTCGAGGCGACGTAGAGCCGCGGGAAGCTCACCGGCTGTCACGGTCACAACCCGGGCCTCGGGGCGATAGTGCGTATGCCGCATGCCCGGCGCCTCCGCCGGCCGTCGGTGCGCAGGACTCCGAACGCCGGCGCCGCCCGCAGTTTCCGGGTCCCCGGCAGCCTCCGCGCCGCCCGCCGCGCCGCCCGCCGCGCCGGTATCGGCCGACGCCCCTATCGGGACATCGCCGAGGACCCCGGCGATCATCTCCCGTGTGATCGCACCTTCGCGCAGCACCGTCACCTGCCGACCGACCACCCGCAGAATCGTCGACTCGAGCCCGTGCTCGCACTCTCCGCCGTCGAGAATCGCATCCACGCGGCCCCGCATCTGCGCCACGGCGGCCGCAAAATCGGTGGGGCTCGGGCGGCCGGAGCGGTTCGCACTCGGCGCGGCAACCGGCACACCGACCGCTTTCAGCAGCGAACGCGCCACCGGGTGGGAGGGGATCCGCACCCCGACGGTGTCGAGACCGGCGGTGACGACATCCGGTATGCGGGGGCTTCGGGGAAGAATGATCGTGAGGGGGCCGGGAGAGAATGCGTCGAACAGGCGTCGTGCTTGCCCGGGCACCGCCGCCGCGACCTCCCCGAGCAACGCGGGGGTTGCGATATGCACGATGAGTGGGTTGTCTGCGGGTCGGCCCTTTGCCGTGAAGATGGCGCGGCAGGCCTCGGCATCCCACGCACTTGCGCCGAGCCCGTACACCGTCTCGGTGGGGAACACGAGGAGACCGCCACGTCGGATAACGCCCGCGGCTTCGCCAATCTGCTTCGGCCCGAGGAACAGGGTCTGCATGTCGCTGACAGTATATCGAAAGACGGCCGCGGCGGCAGCGGGGCGGCGAGGGCGGCGCAGCTCAGCGGGTGCCGAAAGGGCTCTGGGGGTAATGGAGGCGCTGCAGGGTGCCGACGCGCCCAGGGGTGCCGGTGGCGCCCGGGTTACCGGTGAAGCCCCGGGGTGCCGGGCCCGCGTTAGACCTTCACGTACACGACTCCGTCTTCCACTTTTGTCTCGTAGGTCTTCACCGGCCGGGTGGCCGGATAGTCCTTCACCGCGCCGCTGCGGATATCGAATCGGGAGCCGTGCTTGGGGCAATAGACATCCCCTCCCATGATCATCCCCTCGTGGAGAGGAGAGTACTCGTGGGAGCAGGAGTTGTCGGTTGCGTAAATGCCGTCCTCGAGCTTGTAGATGCAGATCTCTTTGCGACGGTGGACGAACTTGTATGTTGTCTTGAAGTCCTCGAGCCGTACGGCCTCTCTCCACTTGGCCATGCTACTCCTCGTCGTCCTCCTCGGCGAGCAGGCGCTCTTCCACTTCGTGTCGGAGCTCCTCCTGCACGATCACAGGAGCGCGGGAGATGAGCTCTTCGAAGAAGCCCTGAACCAGCATCACGCGTGCCTCGGTCGGGTTGTACCCGCGGGTCAGCAGATAGAAGAGCTGGTGCTGGTCGATGCGGCCGGTGGTGGAGCCGTGGCTGCATTTCACGTCGTCAGTGTTGATCTGCAGGCTCGGAATTGAGTCCGACCGCGCCCCGTCATTGAGGATGAGGTTGTTGTTGGTCAGATAGGCGTCGGTCTGGGGCGCATCGTGGTCGACCTTGATGAGGCCCTGGTAGACGCTGCGCGCCTCGTCCTTGACGGCGCCTTTGTAGAAGGTACGGCTTCCGGTGTGATGCCCCCGATGATCCTGCACGGTACGCAGGTCCATGTGCTGGTCCTCGCGACCGAAGTAGATACCGTCGA
>JAAAOH010000177.1 GCA_009908925.1 Spirochaetota bacterium
GCCGGCGACAGTCTCTACCCCGAGGACGAGGCGACACTTCGCTACGGGGTGAACCTGCTCGAGCAGTTCATCGCCCAGCTTCGCCGCTTCCTCCTGCCGGTGCTTCGCGAGCGGCTCGGCATATCGCGCCTGCTCGCGCACCCGCCCCGTCTCTCCGCACAGGAGTACGTCTACAGACAGCTCGTTGCCCAGACTTTCCCCGCCAATCTCGACCGGCTCGAAGAGCTCACTACCCGCCTTGCCGCCACGCTGCGGGCTCGGGCGTCATAGCGTAGCGGCCGGCCGCGCAGCCACCTCCTTGACAATTCCGGCACTCGTCCCCAAAATAGTAACCAGTCCGATTATTAGATACTAAGAAGGAGACTCAACAATGGAAAACGGAACCATGCCCATGATGGGACAGAAAGTACCCGAGATGGAGGTCGTGACCACCCACGGCAAAAAGAAGCTGCCGCATGACTACAAAGGCAAGTGGCTCGTGCTTTTCAGCCATCCCGGCGATTTCACGCCGGTGTGCACCACCGAGTTCGTGTCCTTCCAGCGTCACTACGAGGAGTTCCGCAAGCTCAATACCGAGCTTCTCGGCCACAGCGTCGATCAGGTCTTTGCCCATATCAAGTGGACCGAGTGGATCGGGGAGAATCTCGACACCGAGATCGAGTTTCCGATCATTGCAGACGACCGCGGTATCGTTGCCGACAAGCTCGGCCTGATCCACCCGGAAAAGGGCAGCAACACCGTTCGCGGTGTGTTTCTCATCGATCCCGACGGCGTCTTCCGGGCCATCCTGTACTACCCGCAGGAGATCGGCCGCAACATGGACGAGATCGTGCGCATGATCCGTGCCTTCCAGACCTCCGACAAGAACGGCGTAGCCGTCCCGGCGAACTGGCCCAACAACGAGATCATCAAGGATGAGGTAATCATTCCTCCGGCCGCGGATGTCGAGACTGCGAAGAAGCGCACCGGACAGGAGGGGTGCTTCGACTGGTGGTTCTGCCACAAGAAGCTGTAAGTACCGTGTAGTGGGGGCCGTGTTTGCGGCGCCCGCTCCGGTCACAGCCACCCGTGACAGCTGCCGACGGCCCGGGGTGCCGTCGGCACCGCCGCCCCCGGTCGGCCAGCACCGCGGGGGCGCTGCCGGCTTCTCAGCGCCCTGCCGGCACCCCGGCCCGCGTTACCGACACTCGCCCAGACGCTACCCTTGGGGGCTGCCCTCACTCCCCGAGAAACTCAAGCCAGCGCCGCCGCACGTCCTCGATGCGACGTACGCCCTCGTCGGCGAGGTCCTCGAGAAGCTGCGCGATCGCGGCGGCGCGGTGTGAGAGCGTCGGCGAGCGGCCGACGTGAGACCAGCCGGCGGGCCCGGGGGAACCGACGGGTCCCGGCGAGCCGGCGGCCCCCGGGGAGCCATCGCCCCTGGAGGAGCCCGCGTCCCGGTAGTCGATCCGCTCGACGACGCGGGAGCGACGGCCGAGGCCGCCGGCTACGGTTATGGGCACGAATATGTCGAAGGCGTTGAATTCGGCGCGCGCGGCACCGTTGTCGGTGACGATCTGGTCGCGGGCTTCGTCGAGGGTGTCGGCGTGGAGGTTCGCGAAGAGGCGCGCGCCGGCGAGGCCCCGCTCGAGGAACTCGCGCAGGTCGCCTCCCCAGATGTACGCCTCGTAGGACGCCGGGCTGATCTCGTAGGCGACGAGGCAGTCGCCGGTTCCCGCTGTCCGCCAGGTCTCGGTTCCGCCTGCGCCGCCGCCACCGCCCAACCCGAAGCCGCCTGCGGTATGCGTCACGTGCATGGATTCTCCCGGCGGCAGCATTGTCAGAAGCGCTCCCATGACCGCCGTCTTTCCGGCCCCGCCGGGGCTGGCCCCGACGAGCACGGACGCACCCGCCTCGATCCGGGCGGTAAGGAAACCGGCCTGCGCCGGCGTGAGCGTATCGGCCTCCATGAGGTCCACCACACTCAGCATGCGCCCGCCGCGCTGGTTGCTTCGGTTCACGACCTCGAGCACGCGATCATCCATCACCTACCATCCTGCCGTGCCTGCGCCGCCCTTGAAGGGGCCTTCGAGGTTCGAGGTGATCCATCCGCCGTAGTAACTGCCGGGCTGTGCCTGCACTGCCTCATCGCCGACGTAGCAGGTATCCATGAGGCCGGGGTAGAAGGCGACGGCGTCGGACAGGTCCCGGTACGGCGCGGTGGGTGCCGGGTAGATCCAGGCGGCGCCGGGTGCCCGCGCCTCGCCTGCCACGACGTCGAAGTAGGAGGCGCGCCCCTTGAACTCGCAGAACGACGACCCCCGCGTGGGCTCGAGCGCGGAGTCGTCTATATCGGCCCTGGGGATGTAGTACGTGGGCGGGTGACTGGTCTCGAGCACTCGGAGCGCTCGCGTGGTGTCGGCGATGGTTCGACCGGCGAATACGACGCGCACGCGTTCGCGGCTTCGCTCCACCGCCGGTGGACGGGGATAGCTCCAGACGGACTCTGTTCGGCCCTGGCGGCCGCGGTCTCTGTGGGACCCTGCCATGTGACTCTCCTCGAGCGATCCGAATTGCCGCGCAGAACCGGCTGACGATTCACGGCGGCTCCCATTAAATTTGCAAGATATGAGTCGCGCGGCAAGGAAGAAGGTGCTTTTTGTGTGCACCGCCAACCAGCAGCGTAGCCCGACCGCCGAGACGATGTACCGGGAAGATCCTCGTTTCGAGGTCCGCTCGGCCGGCACGCATACGCTTGCGAACAGACAGGTCTCCCGGGATCTGGTGTACTGGGCGGACCTCATCGTGGTCATGGAGGAGCGCCATGCCCGCGACATCGAGTCATCATTCCGCGACGATCTGGCCTCGACACCGGTCATCGTGCTTGGTATCCCGGACGTCTACGGGTACATGGAACAGGCGCTGCAGAGAGAGATCCGCTCGAGATTCGAGGCGGCGCTGCCGGACTGACCCGTAGTCCGCGAACCGGGCCGACACAGCTTGTGTTCTCGGCAGATCTCTATAGACAATATGCCGGGAGGTGATAAACTCTATCCCGCGATGAGCTCGTGGGTCTATTTTCTCGGCAGTCATATTCCGCTCGATGCCCAGAGCAGCTACACGATCGGCCGCGGCAGAGGTTGCGAGATCCAGCTTCCCGATATCTCGGTGTCGAGAGAGCATGCGCGCATCATCCATGACCAGGACAGGTTCGTCGTCGAGGATCTTGGTAGCACGAACGGCACGTTCGTAAACGGTGAATCCGTCAGCAGGCAGAGCCTGAACGGCGGGGACAAGATCCGGGTCGGACGCCTCCACCTGGAGTTTCAGATCCGTGAAGACGCCGGCGCTTCCGAAACGCTCGATCCCAGCGACACGATTGTCCTCGAGGGCGAGATCGCGCGGCTCGCCGACGAAGTTGATGATCCCGACGTCGCCAGGCGGATCGCCGGACTCCAGGAGTTCGTATCACGCAGCAAGCGGCGGCTCTCGGAACTCGCGTTTCGGGATCACCTGACCGGGCTCTACAACCGCCGCAGCTTCGATGCGCGCCTTCGCGATGAAGTCGAACGTGCGCGCCGGTACGGCCGGCCGTTCAGCCTGTTGATGGCGGACATCGATCACTTCAAGGCCTGCAACGACCAGTACGGACATCAGAAGGGCGATGATGTTCTGCGCGGGGTAGGCAGGATCATAGCATCGAGCGTGCGCCGAAGCGACTTTACCGCGCGGTACGGTGGCGAGGAAATCGCGGTGATTCTTCCGGAAACCGGGGCGACGCAGGGCGCGCAGGTTGCCGAGAAAGTACGACGTGGCGTGGAAGAGCTGTCCTCGGCCTATACGAGTATCGCCGTGACCGTTAGCATAGGAGGGGTATGCTGCAGCACGTCACAATGTGACGGCCCGGCCTTACTGGAATCAGCCGATTCTGCCCTGTACGAGGCAAAGGAGGAAGGCAGGAACCGTACCGTGATGCACTGATTTGAGGCATTTTGTTGTTTACTTTGTATGACTGCTGCGGTAGGATTGGGGAACCCTGACACGTACCTTTTAAATCGATACGCAGCATAAGGAGTGGATATGCAGGACACGACTCGTGTAGTTGTCCTGGGCGCCGGCTATGCGGGAGTCGAGGCGGCCAAGCAACTGCACAAAATCTTCAAGCGTGACGACTCGGTGGAGATCACGCTGATTGATAAGAATCCGTACCACACGTTGATGACCGAGCTCCATGAGATCGCCGGTTCGCGTACCGAGCCGGACTCGGTACAGGTGAGCCTGGAGAAGATATTCTCGGGCAAGCGGGTCAACGTCGTAATCGATGAGGTCAAAACCATCGATTTCGAGAACAACACCGCGATATCGGAAGATCACAAATACCCCTACGACTATATCATCATCGGTGCCGGCGGCGAGCCGGAGTTCTTCGATGTGCCGGGCGTGCAGGAGAACTGCTTTACCTGCTGGTCCCTCGAAGACGCCATCCGGATTCGCGTTCAGGTCGAAGAGATGTTCCGCGAGGCGGCCAAAGAGCCCAATCCGATGAAGCGCAGGCGGCTTCTGACCTTCGCCATCGCGGGCGGCGGGTTCACCGGCGTTGAGCTTGCAGGGGAGCTCCTCGAGCGCAAAGAAGAGCTCTGCCCGAAGTACCACATCGCCGAGGAAGAGGTCCGCATCATCATCATCGAGATGATGGACAGCATCCTGCCGATTTTCCCCGAGCAGCTGCGGCGCAAGGCGGCGATGTACATTCGGCGCCACGGTGGCGAGATTCTCCTGAACGCACCGATTACCAAGGCGGAGCCCGGTAAGATCATCATCGCCGACGAGGAGACCCTCGAGGCGGAGACGTTCGTCTGGACCGCCGGTATTCATGGCTCGGAGTTCACCACCAAGATCGATCTGACCAAGGGGCAGTGTGCCCGCGGAACCGAGACCGAAGCGTCGACCGTGGAAGGTATCCATGGCATGAAGGGCTGCTACTACGACGATGACGATCGCTACGTCGTCGGTGAGCGCGGCCGCATTCAGGTCAATGAGCATATGCAGTCGGTTGACGTCGACAACGTCTATCTCGCAGGCGATATGATCTGGTTCATTTACAACGAGAAGCCCGTCCCCCAGATCGTTGAGAACGCCCTGCAGACCGGCGAAGTTGCTGCGAAGAACATCGCGAGCCGCATCAAGGATAAGCAGGAGCAGGAAACCTTCGAGCCGCAGTACCACGGCTTCATGGTCTCGGTCGGCGGTCGCTGGGGCGTTGCGCACGTCATGGGCGTGTCGATGTCCGGCTTCTTCGCCATGGCGATGAAGCATCTGGTGAACCTCCACTATCTCTTCGGCGTGGCCGGTATAAATGCAGTGTGGGAATACCTGCAGCATGAGTTCTTCACGATGAAGAACCACCGATCCTTCATCGGTGGCCACCTCGCATGGCGCATCCCGGTGTACTGGGCGCTGCCACTGCGGCTCTGGCTCGGCGGGAAGTGGTTTTACGAAGGTGTGAAGAAGATCGGTGACGGCTGGCTGAATCCGGGTGCGGGAGGTCTCTCAGACGTCGATCCGGCTGCCATCAATATGCCGGGCGTGAGCTTCGGCGAAGAAGGTGATGCCGGCTCCGGCGCAAGTCCCGAGTGGGAAGGCGAATCCGAAGGCGGTGGCAACGGCGGCGGCACCGAAGGCGGTGACGGCGGGTCCGGTGCAAGCCCCGAGTGGGAAGGCGAGGATTCCGGCCTCTTCGACGGACTCGACGGCGCCGGTGATTCTGCCGGCGAGGTAGCCGACGGCGCGAACTCGCTGATTCACACCGTACAGGCTGACGGCGGCTCGAGCGCTTCCCCCGCGTGGGAAGGTGGCGAAGGAGCGGCCGAAGGCGCTGCGCAGGCTGCGGAGCAGGCGTCGCAGTGGGCCGAGCCGCTGATTCCGGCAATCGCTCCATATGTCTGGTTCGCGGAGAACATCCTCAGTGCCTCCCCGCTGCTTGCGTTCCTGCTGCAGTCGGGTGTCGTGCTTGCGGAGGTGGCCATCGGTCTTGCACTCGTGGGCGGACTGTTCACGTTCCTTGCCGCGGGTGTATCGCTTATTCTGTCGCTGATGTTCATCGCATCCGGGTGGGGTGCGCCGGAGCTTCTCTGGTACATCTTTGCCTCCCTCGTAATGCTTGGCGGAGCCGGACGTGGCCTTGGTCTCGACCACTGGGTGATGCCGGCGCTCAAGCGCTGGTGGAACCGACGAAGCGTTGCGCACAAGCTCTACCTCTATACCGGTGAGCCTCGCATCAAGAACTAGTACCTGAGAATAAGGGTGAAAAGCAGTACGGCAAGCCGGCTGGGTGACCCTCAGCCGGCTTTTTTCGACGGAATATCCAACCCCTTCTGGAATGATTACCCGGCAGTCGAACGGGACCTCGCACGGGTGGCGCAGGTCGTTCGCGACAGCGTGCAGTCGGCCTCTCCGCGCCTTCGGGATGCGCTGAGCGAGCTCGTGAGCCGGCGCGGAAAGATGCTGCGCCCCGCCTTCGTGGTGCTCGCCGCTCGTCTGCGGCGCAGCGGGTCCCGCGGTCTGTTCCGCACCGGCGGGCGAGCCTTCGGGCCGACGCGGGAGTTGCCCGATAAAATCTACCGGATGGCGGCGGCGGTGGAGATTCTGCACCTGGCAACCCTCGTCCACGACGACATCGTCGACGATGCGGATGAACGGCGGGGCGGGGCAGCGCTTCACCGTCTCTACGGCAGCCGCGACGCGGCGCTGATGGGTGATTACCTGTTCAGTACCTGTTTCTCCCTCGTCGCGGGTTACGGGACGATGGAGAATGCGCAGGTGATCGCCTCGGGTGTCTCGCGTATCTGCGAGGCAGAGATCGTGGAGGCCGAGGCATCCGGTCCAGACGAAGTATCCCTTCGCGCGTATCTGCGGCGTATTGCCGGGAAGACGGCGCTTCTGTTCGCTTTGAGCTTCCACGTCGGTGCGAGCGAGCACGATGTGGGTGCGGCCGACCTCCGCAGACTTCGACGCATGGGCTACGACATCGGCATGGGCTTTCAGATCATCGACGATATCCTGGACCTCACCGGCGACAGGAACCGACTGGGGAAGCCGGCCGGCAACGATCTGAAGCAGGGCATTCTCACCGCGCCCGTTATCCTCGCGCTCGACCGGGACGAAGACCGGAAGCTGTGGTGGATGCTCGCGGCGGATTCACCGGATGTGACGGCGGTAGTGGCGGCGGTGGAGGATCGCGGCGGCCTAACGAGGGCTCGGACGCTCGCCCGTGTCTACACCGAACGCGCACTTCGCGAGGCCGAATACCTGCCCGAGGGCGAGGTTCGCGACACACTGGTGTCCACCGCCCGCCGACTGCTCGAGCGCGACTACTGACCGCCGCAGCTCCGGCCGGCAGCCCATCCTACAGCTCGTAGAGCATCCCCGCAGAACGATACAGATGACTGGCGAGCCACTGCGACCGGTTCATGTGGCGGTGGCTTTTCATGCGCATGGGTGAGTTTACGAGCCGCGCTTCGGACTGATGAAGATCCGGGGAGGCGAGGCTCATCCGCGCGATGACGATGCCATCGCGGTAGTTGTGGTGCACGTAGTCGACGCTGCCGTCCGCGTATGTACGGATAACGACACCGGCGTGGGTCAGTGTATCATTCCACGCCCCGTCGCCGTTTCGGTCGTAGGTGTTGTCCCAGAAGATCACATCCCCGGGGCTCGGCGAGTCGCCGGTGTACACGAGCTCGTGAGCGGCGGCAAGCTTGAAAAGGCGGGCCACCCCGTTTCCCGTGTAGGCGCTGAACTCCGCCTCGAGATCGATTCCCGCTCCGTAATAGGCTGCGAGGATGGTCCCCGTACAGTCGTAGCGGAACCGTCGCCCGTTTATCCGCAGGCTCGGAGCGCCGACGAGACTTTTCGCGCTGTCTACCACTCGCTGCTGCACGGAGGAGAGATGATCACTGCGTACCTCGTGCGCGTTGGGGTGCGCCGCGGCGGCGCCCGTCGCACCCGCGTCTGCGGAGCCTCCGCCGGACGGCCGGGTGACGATGGATGCGCACCCTGAGAGCAGGAGTGCGCCCGCGGTGAGAGCAAGCATGAGTCGCAGGAAGGTTCCGGTGCGGCAGCGTGGGCCGCCCGCGCCGGCGGGCGCAAAGTCGTGCATCGTCTGTCGAATGTAGCGTAAATCGATGAGAAAATCTAAGCCACGGACGACGCCGCGGCCTGCGTCCGGGTTCCGCCACGGCCGTCCCCCGGCCCCGCTATGTCGCGCGGTTTCGCGGCAGCCAGCGCACCGCATAATCGACGCAGGCACGCTGAGGAAAGAGGAGGGCGGTCGCTCCGCCCACTCTGCCTTCCCGAACCTCGGAGGTGGCGTGCTTTCGAAAGCTCCGGCCGAGCTCTACGAAGTCGTCGCTGTCGATGTTCACGTCACGAAACTGCTTCCAGCGGCGATGCCCCTCGATTTCGAGCGGAGCGTACCGCCACACTATCTCCTTGCGGCCGTACTCCGCCCGGTACTCGGCGAGGTGGAAGGATGTGTTGGACTCGAAGCCGCAGCCGAGAAGCAGCACCCACCCGTCGAGGTCATAGATGCGCCGAAGTGGCGATCCCTCCCCGAGCCCGAAGTCGAGCTCGTGGTCGGAGCAGATCTCTATGGCACGCTCGCCCCGGGCGGCAAAACTGTCGTGGGGATGGAGGCTTCGAACGACGCCCGGCTGCGTTCTGAAGCACTCAGGAATGACACCCATACCCCGAGACGGTGTCATGTCGGGATGAAATGCAGGCATTTCCCGCCGGATCGTCTCCCACCACGCCTTGGGCACCGGCGGGTGTTCCCACTCTGCCGGGTCCGACAAATCTCCGGACTGAGTGGGCATGATGATGGTGCCGTACTCGCGCACTGCGGCTTCGAGCGCGAGAACGACCGTGACCGCGCCGCTTACCGTCCAGCCGAGGGCGCTGAGTGAGGAGTGAACGAGCAGTACCATGCCGGGCTCGACTCCCAGCGCCGAAAGGTCTCGGGACAGCGACTCCACCGTATTCGGTTCCGGCGTGCGGCCGATGACCTCGCGCTCGCTCATGGCGGGCCTTCTCCCTCTGCCGGTGCAGAGGGCGTCGCCGGCCGGTGGTCGACGCCGACGATGAACACTTCGAAGGAATCGCGTCTGGATGCCTTCGGCCGCTGTATACGGGCGCTACGGAAGCGCGCTCGTGCCGCCTCCAGAAGCGACTTCTCGTCACCGCCCTGGAAGAGCTTTGCCACCATGTGGCCGCCCGGCGCGAGGAGCTCATCTGCGAGCCCCAGGACGATCTCTACGAGCTCCGCCGAGCGTGCGCTGTCGAGGGTTCGGTTGCCGCTCGTGGAAGGAGCCGCATCGGAGAGGATGAGGTCGAACGGACCAAGCTCGCGCAACTCACTGCGCACTTCCTCGTCGGTGACGTCTCCCTCGATGGTCCGAAGCGAGTCGGAGGGCGGCAGCTCGACGGGCTTCAGGTCGACGGCCACCACGGTTCCGCCCCGGCTCATGCGCTCGAGGGCGTACTGAGTCCAACTCCCCGGCGCTGCGCCGACGTCGAGAACTCGTCGTGCGCCGGAAAGCACGTGAAGCTTGTCGTCGATTTCCTGAAGCTTGTACACCGAGCGAGCCTTATAGCCGTCTTTCTTCGCGCGCTGTGCGTAGTGGTCCGGCTTGTCCCGGCGTGGCATGGACGTTCCCCTCGACTTCTATGAGTCCCCCGGCTCCTACGAGCCTGCGCGGTCAAACTCCGAGAAAAAGCGTTTGAGGGCGTTCGCTATGAAGGTGGGATGCTCGAGCGGCGCAACGTGCCCGGTGTCGGGCACGCGCGCGGCCTGCGCCCCCTCTATCCGCAGCCCCATGCTGAGCACCA